>CAYYPT010000001.1:0-5905 GCA_964473625.1 uncultured bacterium
TCTATGATTTTCCCGGGCTTTATAGCGTCACCGATCAGGTAAGTTTCAAATTTATTTTTTAGTTCTCTATACAGTGAAAAATTGGCGTATCCTCCAAATGCTGCAACAAATCGCTCCGCTTCAATTTTTTTGTTTTTACCTTCGGAACTTTCAAAAATCACTGAATCTTTTCTTATCTCTTTAATAGGCGCAGATGTTATTTGTTCTACACCTTTTTCTTTCAATTCTCTGAGCAGGTAATTTCTGGTGATGGGTTCCATTCCAATAGCAATGTCCGGAAGCATTTCAATGATTGTTACATCGTTTCCCTTCTCTTGGAGGTAAAGTGCTGTTTCGCAACCGACAAGTCCTCCGCCTCCAACTACTACTTTTTTATTGGAAAAAGATAAATCGCCTTTTAATATATCCTTAAATGTTACGACATGAGTATTTCCAATTCCTTTAATTCTGGGAAGGTTGTAGTTGGAACCTGTAGCAACAATTAAAACATCAGGATCAAATGCTTCTATATCTTTTATTGTCGCTCTTTTCTGGAGTTGGACAGGTATATTCATCTTCTCTAACATGTGTTCGTAGTATTCAATTAACCATAAGATCTTTTCTTTTCCAGGGGGAACTGCGCCCAATTTTAAAACACCACCAATGTACTTTTCCTTTTCCCATACAGTAACATTATGTCCCCTTTTCTTTAATGTGACTGAAGCTTCCAGACCAGCAATTCCAGCACCAATGACCAGTACTCGTTTTCTTCGCAGCGGTAGAGGCAGTATTTCAATAGATTCAAGTTTTCCTACCGCTGGGTTCGTGCCGCATCTGAGAGATGTTCCCTCCTCATGCCGGGCTTTTATACATTCGTTACATCCAATACATCTCTTGATTTCTTTTTCTCTTCCGCTCTCTGCTTTTATTGGCCAATCCGGATCAGCAATGAGAGGTCTTCCCAATCCGATTAGATCCGCTTTGCCTTCCCTCAAAATTTCCTCTGCTTTTGACGGGTTACGAATCATACCCACAGCGATAACAGGAATATTGACTCCCTGTTTTTTAAGTTCTTCTGCCAGGTAGCTCCTCCATGCTTCTGGATACTGCATGGGTTCCAATCTTTTCTCCTTGTCTCCAAATCCAACGTCTGCATGAACGGCAGCATATCCGACTTCACCAAATATCCGGGCAATTTTTGCTCCTTCTTCGATTGTGATACCGTCTTTTATAAAATCAATCACACCTATTCTTGCTGTCACTGGAAAATCGTTTCCACAGCGCTCTTTAATTTTCTCCAGTATCATTTGTGGAAAACGAACCCTGTTTTCGATAGATCCACCAAATCGATCTTTCCTGTTGTTTGTCAGGGGAGATAAGAACTGATTGACCAGCAACCCGTGAGCCGCTTCAATTTCCACGCCATCAAAGTGGGCTTTTTTAGCACGAAGGGCGGCTTCTGCAAACGTGTTTGCAAGTGCTTCTATCTCTTCTTCTGAGAGTTCTCTTGGCATAACCCTATCGGGCCGAAGGTTTACTCTTGAGGGAGCAATCGGAGTTTTCCCCTGTGACAGAGTAATATTTGAAAATAAACCAGGATGAGTCAATTCCATAAAAGTGAGACTCCCATAACTGTGAACTGCATAGGCAACCCGGCTTAAGCCGGGGATAAATTTATCTTCATCGATACGCGGTTGAGTCGCACCGTGGCGGGCATCCGGGTACTGGATGCACATATTTTCCAGAGTAACAATTGCAGCTCCACCTTTTGCCCGTCTTTTGTAATGATAAATAAACTCTGGGGTAACCTCCCCGGAAACTGCTGCAAGGTTCGTTGCAATTGGTGTGAAGATAATTCGGTTTTTTAGTAATAAACTTCCGATCTGTAATTCTGAAAAAAGTTTTTCATACATCATTTTTCCCTTCTCCTGCAGTGTGCGAAATGTGATTAACGCCTATGGTAATAAGTTCCTTTACATGATTGTCTGATATAGAATACCGGAGGAATCGTTTGTCTCTTTCTATTTTAACGAGGTGTGCACTTTTTAGCACTCTAAGCTGCTGAGAAACCGCAGGTTGATTGATTCCAAGTTCTTCAGCGATCTTGTTTACACAGTATGATTCATTTTCCCCATAAAGTAAAAGAAGGATAATCCTTAATCTTGTCGGATCTGAGAATACAGAATAAAACTGAGTAAGATATTCTATGTCGGCTTCAGACAGCTTATTATTTTCAGAGTTTGCCATAAATCCTCCTTCTTTATGTGCACATATAATTATATGAGTATTCTTTGTAAAAGTCAAGCGTTTTTTGGTCTTACTACAAAAATAACAGAATCATGGCTAAAAACTTCTTGCCAAAATGGTTCTGTTCTATTACATTATTTTGTGTTTCACGAGTCTGTTTTAAAAGGAGGAAAAATGAGAAAACTTAGAATTGGACTGGCTTCAAACGATGGAAAAACAATTCTGGACGATCATATGGGTCAGGCTAAAGATTTTTATGTCTTCGATGTGTTGGAAGATGGAACATATCAACTAGTGGAGAAAAAAAAGAATACATCTCCTAAAGAAGAAGGAAAACACGGTCTTGACAAGAAAAGAACTTCAGTAATGGATATCCTCCATGATTGTTCCGTATTTGTTGGAGGAAGAATGAGCCCCAATTTTGTCAAAGTCAGGGACAATACAGGGGTTCAACCAGTAGTATCAAAGATTCTTGATATCCCTGCTTTTATGAAAGTATTTGCAAAAAATTTTGAGCACATTTACCAGCTCGTGGAACTAAGACGAAAAGGTGAACGACCAAAAGAAATACCGATAATTGAGTAGTGCCCCCTTTCCCTATCTAAGTTTGGAAACCGTATATGCATTTATTGATTATTTTCGGGATTATTTTAATTCTGGGTTTGGCTGCCGGTCGACTCTTTGAAAAGATTGGCATCCCCCAGGTTGTTGGCACGATCATTATAGGCGTTATTCTGGGGGATTCGGTTACCGGGTTGGTACATACAAAACTACGGTTTTGCATATTCATTCGCTATTGGTGCAGTGCTCCTGTGCAGTGGAATTGCTTCCTCCCTTGGATTTTCGTTGATACTTTCTAACATGGCGGCTGGAATGGCATTGACAAATCTGCATTCTGATAGAAACGAAACAAATATGGATTGGAGCCTATTTTGGAGCCAGAATTTCAGGTGCACCAGTCCAGGTGCAGAAATATCTCGGTTTTGCTCTTTTCTCTCAGGCTGGTGTTGCCATTGGTTTAGCACTTGACATATACCAGCATTTTAGTAAATTCGGTTCTGAAGGTATTCATCTAGGCCATATTGTTATTAATGTTATTACTGCATCTACACTTGTGGTTCGGATAATCGGTCCTCCATCGGTAAAATATGCCTTCTCGAAGGCAGGAAAACTTCCTGAACCCAGCACATAATTTGTGGGGGAACAATGAAGAGAAAGTATGTAAGGGTAGCTCAACTATTTAAATTACTTACTTCTTGGCTTTAAGATCATATCTTCTGTACCAACGCGGAGTAGTGGTACGAGACAAATCCTACCAAGATTTTTATCCACGGTACAACATTTGCATATCTTCTTTTGTATGTATAGAAAAAGAGAAGTTTCAAAACCAGACATAGATCTGTAAAGCTGTAAGTCTTTATAATTTTTAGACTAAACCCAATTGCTGGAACCATAAATATGTCCATTGAAAAACTTAAATCTTTAAAAATTGAAAAGAACATTACATTCTGCAATAGCGGGATATAAAACATGTATTATGTTACTTATAAAAATGTCCTGAGGCCGGATAAAAAACGAGAAGATTTTATGCGCTGGCTCAGAATATACTGGCCGGTACAACAGCAGTGGGGGGCAAGGTCTTCTGAATTATGGAATGGGATAGATGAAGATGCAAAGGTTCTTTTCTGCCGCTATGCCGTAGAAAGTATCAAGCGCTGGAATCAGGAAGCAGTGAGCCCAAAAGCTGAAAAACTTATTAGAGAATTGAGTGATATTATTGATATAGATCAAATGTCGATCAAAATAACTGTATCCTTTTCTGGAGATTATAATAATTAACTGCAGTTTACTATTATGAAAGAAAAGAAACGAAAGTCCAAAACAAAATCCTACCTCTCAACACAGTTTGAGAAAGAAAGATTAAAAATTCTTAATAAAGCTGTGGCCACTGGGGCTATCCTGGCTGCTATACTTGTACCATTTTTTAGCTTGTTGGATCTTGTGTTTAAATTTCATATGTTCTGGACTTTTTTTGAAATTAGGATTGCAGTAGTGCTGATTTCAATTGCTGTGCTATTTCTCATCAAAACTCCTTTTGGCAAAAAGTATCCGTATCCTTTGGGTGGTTTTTTAACTGTAGTAGTTGGCGGTTCAATTGCTCTAATGTGTTATCTTGATCAAGGACCTGTGGACCCTTATTATGCAGGTATAAACCTACCCTTACTGGGGTTTGGTATTTTGCTTCCTTTATCCATAGGAGAAGGGATTATTGTCTTCGCTTTAGTCTGGATTTCCTATTTTGTGCCTAATCTTCTCAGACTTCATCATAATGAAATTGGAACATTTGTGAGCAACAATTTTTTCATGGTTTCTACAATTCTTATTGCGCTTGTCAGTTCACAATTTCATCTCTATTATAGAAGAAAAGAGTGGTACACTCGCCATCGTTTAGAATCTGCGCACCGTAAAATTAAAAATCATGCAAAAGAACTGGAAGAAAAAGTAACAGAAAGAACCAAAAAACTGCTCCAGACAGAGCGATTGGCTGTGATTGGGGAACTAGCTGGTGGAATCGCTCATGATTTTAATAATATTCTTACAGCCATTTTGGGCGCCAGCGGGATACTTTTGAGTTCACTTCCCAAGAAAGATCCCCTGCGAAATGAAGTAGAGAGTATATCCAGAGTAGGCAAGCGTGGAGCTCGTTTAGTAAAACAACTTTTGGCTTTTAGCCGTAAACAGATCTTGCTACCAAAAACATTGAATATAAACGATGTGATTAAAGACGTGGGTAAAATGCTCCGACGTTTAATAAAAGAAGATATCGAACTTGTTATTGATCTATCTCCTGATCTGGCTCGCGTTCAGGCTGACCCTGTGCAGATAGAGCAGATCATTTTAAATCTGTCTCTCAATGCTCGCGACGCTATGCCAGACGGAGGAAAGCTGATAATCAAAACTGAAAATGTAGTGCTTGATAAAGCTTATTGTAAAGTTGGGAAAGTTACGCTCTCTCCAGGTCAATACGTCATGCTATTAGTTAGCGATACAGGGATCGGTATGACAGAAGAAATAAAAGCAAAGATTTTTGAACCATTTTTTACAACTAAAGAAAAAGGAGAAGGGACCGGGCTTGGTCTATCCTCAGTTTACGGAATTGTGAAACAGAGCAAAGGCGATATAGTGGTTTACACTGAGAAAGGTAAAGGGACTACTTTTAAAATTTATTTTCCTCGCGTTGAGCAGTCTACTGAAAACACATATAATGAAAGTGAAAAAATGTTTTCTGAAAAACCCATTAGAGGAAAAGAAACAATTCTGCTGGTAGAAGATGAGGATGATGTCCGGACCCTAACAGCTCGTGTTCTTGAAAAACAGGGATACAAAGTAATGCAGGCAAGAGAAGGGAACGACGCTCTTGCTTTAGCAGAATGGTACAAAGGTAAAATTGACCTTCTGCTCACAGATGTTAGTATGCCTTATATGAATGGAAAGTCTTTAGCTGAACGTTTGAAGGAAAAACGCTCTGAGATAAAAGTTCTTTTCATGTCGGGACATGCAGACCGTAGAGTTATTCCTCCAGGAATAATTAACTCAGACGTTGCTTTTCTTCCAAAACCTTATACTGCAGAGGTTCTCTGTAATAAAATAAGAAGCGTTATTGATAAAAATTAACTTT
>CAYYPT010000001.1:6005-20073 GCA_964473625.1 uncultured bacterium
TTTTTTTCAAGCTCCTCTCTGTTTTTTTATTTTTTTCGCTTGACATTCGTTTCTATTTTGGTATATTATTTTCGCACAGATAAGTGGGGTTTTGATGTGGATAACTTGTGAATTTTTCCTCGAAATCCTCTTTCTTCCCTTTTTTAATTGAAACTTATAAAGATACAGGGAGTGTTTTGCTTATTTATAATCAAACGCATCTTTCTGTAATTTAAGATATTATCTGCTCATCTAATACTGTGTCATTATAATTTTAACTCACAGGAGTTTTTTATGAGGAAGAATGTGGATAACTTGGCTTTTAATGTGGATAACTCTAGTCCTGAATCTGTATGGAAAAAATGTTTACAAATTATTAAAGAAAATATCAGTCCCCAGAGTTATCAAACCTGGTTCCTTCCTATAGTTCCTTTAAAACTGGAAGGACAGTTGTTAACCATTCAAGTGCCAAGCCAATTTTTCTATGAGTGGATTGAGGAACATTATCCTCATATTATCAGAAAAGCCCTCTCTCAGATCCTCGGAGATGGCGCAACCCCCCAATACACAATTCTCCAAAAATATGGAAAGAATCCTTTTCCTCCTGATAACAATTATAAAAAATCCACAGGAACATACATGGGAGAGGAAACTTATCTAAATTCCAGGTATACATTTGATAATTTTGTAGAGGGCAGTGGTAATCAGTTTGCAAAAGCTGCTTCCCTTGCTGTTGCAGAAGCGCCTGGTAAAACTTCCTTTAACCCTCTCGTGATATATGGAGGAGTAGGTCTGGGTAAAACTCATCTTATTCAAGCCATCGGAAATTTTGCCAGAGAAAGAGGATCTGCTAAAAAAATACGATATGTATCTAGTGAAAAGTTCACTATAGATTTTATTAACTCCATCCAGAATAATCGCACTACAGAATTTAGTCAAATCTACCGCAGTGCCGACCTTCTTCTCGTTGATGATGTACAGTTTTTTATGAGTAAAGAAAGAACTCAGGAAGAATTTTTTCACACTTTCAATACCTTACACCAAAAAGGGAAACAAATTGTGCTTTCTTCAGACCGTCCTCCAAAAGAATTAAAGGGTTTAGAAGAACGACTTCTCTCCAGATTTCAGTGGGGGCTAATTGCCGACATTCAACCTCCCGATCTAGAAACTAGAATTGCTATTCTTCAACAGAAAGCTGAACTCGATAATATTAATCTCTCAATGGAAATTATAGAGTACATTGCTACAAATATAAAATATAATATTCGTGAACTTGAAGGAGCATTAATTAAACTTTTAGCATACTCGTCTTTAAAAGGTGTAGATATTAATTTAGAACTAGCTAAAATGGTATTAAAAGACATTGTTGTAAATAGAAGACAGGACATTTCAATAGAGGAAATCCAGAGAGCAGTATGTGAATATTTTAATATTCCAGATGATCTCTTAAGAGGCAAAAGCCGAAAAAAGGAAATTGCTTTTGCAAGACAGATTGCTATGTACCTATCAAAAGAATTGACTAACTATTCTCTTAAAAGCATCGGACTTCATTTTGGAGGAAGAGATCATACTACTGTAATTCATGCAATCCGCATAATATCAAATCTTTTACATAGAAACAATTCCAAAATAACGGAGACAATAGAAAATTTAAAGAAAAAAATAGAGGTTTCTTCTCTTTAAAACTTGTGGATATCTTGCTTTTGTTTGTGACTTTAATGTTTATAAATTAATATAATTATTTTTATTTTGTCTTACTTAACAATTTGTTATAACAAATAAACCTTTTATCCACAGGATGTCCACAATATATAACTATTTTCCTATAAGTATAATTCTTTAATTTTAAAATAGATATACAGGTAATAAATACCATAAATAGACTTATCAACATTTCTATATAAATAACTATTTTTCTTGAATATTTTAATAAAAGTTATTATAATGTTTAGTAACGATTTGTATTAACAAATCCATGGAGGAAATAAAATGGAATTCACTATTCTTCAAAACAAGCTAATGAAAGCTCTTCAAATAGTTTCCAGTGTTGTTCCAACACGTTCTACTACTCCGATATTGGAGAACATTCTTTTTGATGTAGAGAACAATAATTTGAGAATAACTGGTACAGATTTGGAAGTTTCAATAACTACAGAAGTTTCTACAGAAGAAACAAATAAGCCTGGAGCAATTTCTCTTCCTTCAAAGGTTATTACTGAAACAATTAGATCTTTACCCGACATTCCAGTACATTTTGCTTTAGATGAAAATAATAAAGTAAAAATTACAACAAACCAGGGTTTTTATCAGGTAACAGGGATATCCAAAGAAAATTTTCCAGAAATGCCTGCTCCGTCAAACGAGCACTCTATCGAAGTAGAAAACAATATCTTAAGCAAAATGTTTGATAAAACTATTTTTGCTGTATCTTCTGAAGAGCTTCGTCCGGCACTTATGGGTGTATTTATACAGATTATGACAAACGAATTTAGAATGGTGGCAACAGATGGACATAGATTGTCAAAAATAATTAATAAAAATTTTCATTATAGCAATACTCCAATTCAAATGATTGTTCCACCAAAAGCAGTTCAAATTGCTCTGAAAAACCTTGAGGAAGATGGTTCAACAAAATTAAATATAAGTGAAACAGGGCTCTACTTTAACTTCGACAAAACGATTTTATACACAAGATTAGTTGAAGGAGACTATCCAGATTATGAAAGGGTAATTCCAAAGGACAATGATAAAAAAATGGTAGTAGATAAGAATCTCCTTTCAGCTTCTGTTAAAAGAGTTTCACTTTTCTCCAGTGCGTTAACTCATCAAATTAAGTTTTCTTTATCCCCCGGTAAATTAATTGTGTGTTCAGAGGATATTGATATTGGAGGTGAAGCAAGAGAGGAATTAAAGGTAGAATATGTAGATGAGCCTACGGAAATAGGTTATAATTCTCAGTATATACTGGATATTCTCAGGCATATAGATACTGATGAGGTAAGTTTTTATTTGAAAGATCCTGTAAGTGCTGCTATTGTTACTCCAGACACTCAGGCGGAAAATGAGGATTTTATAATGTTAATAATGCCTATAAAATTGAGTTCATAATTCAATGGAACAGATAGGAAATATACTTTCTAAATTCCTGTATGAGCTTGGTATTGAAAAACCTATTATGAAATACCGAGCTCTTAGAATGTGGCCAGAGATAGTCGGAGAAAGAATATCAAAGGTAACAGAAGCTAAAGGTTTAACAGACGGCAAAATGTTTGTTAAGGTACAGAATGATTCATGGAGAAACGAAATTACTTTTTATAAGCAAGAAATTATACAGAAAATAAACAGAGAAGTAGGATCAAAAATTGTTAAGGATATCATTTTAATATAAAAATATTGTGAGGTAGAATGGCAGAAGAAAAATATAATGCAAGGAAAATTATAGTACTTAAAGGGTTAGAAGGCGTCAGGAAAAGGCCTTCTATGTATATTGGGGATACATCTTCAAGAGGACTTCACCATTTAGCGTACGAAGTAATAGACAACAGTGTTGATGAAAGTTTAGCAGGTTTTTGTACCAAGATTAATGTTGTTATTCATAAAGATGATAGCATTACAATATCTGACGACGGAAGAGGTATACCCGTAGATGAACATCCTGTTCAACATCGACCTGCACTGGAAGTAGTTATGACTACACTTCATGCAGGCGGTAAGTTTGATAAACAAACTTACAAAGTTTCGGGTGGGCTTCACGGTGTAGGGGTTTCTGTAACCAATGCTCTTTCAAAGAGATGTATGGTGAGAGTCTACAGAGATGGTAAAATATACCAACAGGAATACGAAAAAGGTGTTCCTGTTTATGATATGAAAGTGGTTGGAAGAACTAAATCGAAAACTGGAACAGAAACCACATTTCAGCCTGATCCAGAGATTTTCAAGACCACAAAGTTTAAATTTGATGTTATTGCGCAGAGACTTATGGAGCTTGCTTTTTTGAATAAAGGCTTGCGGATTACTCTTAAAGATGAGAGAACGGGTCAGGAAAAAATCTTTCATGCAAAGGGGGGACTCAAGGAATTTGTTGCATACTTAGACTCTACCCGTACACCGATTCATAAAAAACCAATTGTTGTCGAAAATAAAAAAGATGGAGTAGAAGTTGAAGTAGCGCTCCAGTACAATGATAGCTACCAGGAAAACATTTTTAGTTTTGTTAACAATATACCAACTACGGAGGGTGGAACCCACCTCGTGGGTTTCAAGGGAGCTCTGACCAGATCATTGAATACCTACGCTCAGAAAAACAATTTAGTTAAGAACGGAACAATGGTCCTTTCTGGTGAGGATGTAAGAGAAGGACTTACAGCCGTGATTAGCGTTAAAGTGCCCGATCCCCAGTTTGAAGGCCAAACAAAGACAAAATTAGGCAATAGTGAAGTGCGAGGAATAGTCGAATCTATTGTAGGGGAAGGGCTTTCAGAGTTTTTAGAGCAGAATCCTGCTGCTGCCAGGAAGATTATACAAAAGGCAATCAGTGCTGCTAAATCAAGAGAAGCTGCTCGGAAGGCAAGAGAACTCACAAGACGAAAATCTGCTCTGGATAGTGATACACTACCTGGAAAATTAGCAGATTGTTCTATAAAAGATCCTGAGCTCTGTGAGATTTATCTTGTTGAGGGAGACTCTGCAGGAGGTTCGGCAAAGCAGGGAAGAGACCGTCAATTTCAGGCTATTCTTCCCCTAAGAGGGAAAATTCTTAACGTGGAGAAAGCGAGTTTAGAAAAAATTCTAAGTAACGAAGAAATTAAAACAATGGTTACTGCTCTTGGTGCTGGGATCGGAAGCGAGGAATTTGATTCCTCAAAGCTTCGGTACGGAAAAGTAATTATTATGACTGATGCTGATGTTGATGGTTCCCACATTAGAACACTACTATTAACCTTCTTTTTCCGCTACATGAGGGAACTTATTGAAAAAGGTCATGTTTATATTGCTCAGCCTCCTCTATATCGTTTAAAGAAAGGGAATCAGGAATTTTATGCTTTTAACGATGAGGAGAGGGATGAGATTCTTAACCGTCTTGGGAAAGAGGGAACCACTGTTCAGAGATATAAAGGACTTGGAGAGATGAATCCTGAACAGTTGTGGAAAACAACAATGGATCCTGAGACACGTACGGTTCTTCAGGTTACTATTGATGATGCTATAGAAGCAGACCATATTTTTTCTGTTCTCATGGGAGGGAAAGTAGAACCCCGGAGAGAATTTATAGAAAAGAATGCCCAGTACGTTCGGAATCTTGATGTGTAAGTGAAGTTCCTTTTTGTTCTGCAGAAGCTGAGCCTTTGCAGAAAAAAGGGGTGAAACTTGTTCTATATAGGCATGATATGCAAGAGGTATAAAACCATGATACTAAAAAGACATGATTTTAAGATGTTGATTGGTTTGCTTGTTATCTTAAATTGTGCAAGTAGTGAGGTATATATTCGGAATGATATTGACTATAAAAAATATACTCGTATCGCCGTGTTTCCATTAGTGGATTATCCTACAAAACCTGGTTCTGGACTGCAAGTAGCAGACATAATTTCAGCTCAATTGATAAACTCAAATTATAATATCATTGATAGATCGCAAACAACCCGTATTCTTCAAGAACAACAGCTAAGTATGAGCGGTGTAATCGATGAGAGAACAGTACCTTCTATTGGAAAAATTTTAGGAGTACAAGCTATATTAACAGGATCTATAAATGAGTACCAGTGTACTCCAGTGAATATACAAGTTGCTCAAGGTGCTGGACCTGCCTATATATACGTTTCAGCCGCAGGCATCTCTTTAAAACTAATTGATTGTGAAACAGGGCAAGTTATTTGGGCAGGTTCAGCTCGTGGAACGGAAATGGGCCAAAATGCGGAGATTTTTGCAGCTCGAAAAGCGGTAAAAAACATATTAGAGAAGTTTAAGAAGCTTAAAATAGATACGAGACAGGAAATGAAATCCAAAGTCCGAGAACAATATACCGAAACTGTTTTCCCAAACTTACGGGCAAATTATCCACAATATAATGAATATACCGATGAGCAAATTATTGAAGCTTTTAGAAAAAACAATCCTCAATATAATAATAAAAGTGATATTTGGATTATTAAATATATCGAGAAAAAAGCTAAGAAATGAGGAATGAATAATAAAGTTTGTTTACCCTAACGAAGATAGCACAGTTAGATTTAAGAGAGAGGAAAAAATATATTATCTTTTTGATTACGCGGATGAGTGGTGGCACGAAATAGCAATTTCATCTATTTATAATGCAGATAGTACTTCAGGGTATCCAAAGATAGTAAAGAAAGTTGGTGAATCGTCCTAGCAATATCCAGACTGAGGAATTATTAGCTGTTAGCTGTCGAAGTTGCCAGAAGAACATGCCGCTGGAGTTGAATTTTTGAGAAGAGAGCGCAATGAAAGTTCAGCCAGAGTTCAGGGGTCTGCTTACGTTGTTCAACGCACACGTACTACTAGCCGGAAGAAAGATTTGGCTGACATAGAAGCACTTGGCGAAGAGTAGGTTATGCAAAGAAAGGATTAATATGGCAGCGAAAAGAGATAGAGTTATTCCAGTTTATATTGAAGAAGAAATGAAGAATTCCTACATCGATTATTCGATGTCGGTTATTGTTTCTCGTGCACTTCCTGATGTCAGGGATGGATTAAAACCAGTTCACCGCCGTATTCTGTATGGGATGTATGAATTGGGTCTTTTTTCCAACAGACCCTATCGGAAGTCAGCTCGTATTGTAGGAGATGTGCTTGGGAAATACCATCCACACGGCGACTCTGCTGTCTATGATGCAATGGTTCGTATGGTGCAGGATTTTTCACTGCGGTATCCATTGGTAGATGGACAGGGTAATTTTGGTTCTATAGATGGCGATGCCGCAGCAGCAATGAGATACACTGAAGCCCGGCTGACTTCAGTTGCTGAGGAAATGATTCAAGATATAGAGAAAAACACAGTAGATTTTGTCCCCAATTTTGATGAATCCCTTCAAGAGCCTACTGTACTTCCTTCTATTTTTCCCAACTTGCTTGTTAATGGGGCATCAGGTATTGCCGTGGGTATGGCAACGAATATACCTCCTCACAATCTAAGGGAGGTAATAGATGGTCTGGTTGCTCTTATTGAGAATCCAGAGCTTGGGGTAGACTCTTTGAACAGAATTATTCTTGGACCGGATTTTCCCACAGGCGGGATTATCTACGGCGATGCAGGTATTCGAGAAGCATATGCTACGGGGAGAGGAAAACTCACTGTACGAGCAAGGGCAACTATTGAAACAGGTCGTGGAGGACGGGAGGCTATTATTATTACCGAGCTTCCATATCAGGTTAACAAAGCCAATCTTATTACATCTATTGCACAGCTTGTTAAAGAGAAGAAAATAGAAGGTATTTCAGATCTCCGCGATGAGTCCGACAGAGACGGCATGAGGATTGTGTTGGAGTTGAAGCGAGATGCTCAGGCCCACGTAGTTATGAACCAGCTTTATGTTCATACCCAGATGCAGACGACAATAGGAGTAATTCTTTTAGCATTAGTGGACGGCCGTCCCAGGATTCTTACCCTGAAAGAAATTCTCCAGAAGTTCATTGACCACCGCCACGAAGTAATTCTTAGAAGAACCAAGTTTGATCTGGAAAAAGCAGAGAAAAGAGCTCACATTCTGGAAGGTTTGAAAATCGCTCTGGATCATATTGATGAAATAATCCAGCTTATTAAAAAGTCGAGAAATCCGGAAACAGCAAAAAATGGATTGATGAAAAGATTCGGACTTTCAGAAATTCAGGCGAAAGCCATTCTCGATATGAAACTCCAGCGATTGACAGGGTTGGAAAGAAAGAAGATCGAGGAAGAATATCTAAAAGTTATTAAGGAAATTGAGCGACTGCGGCTTATCCTTCAGAGTAAACCAAAACGGATGAACCTGATCAAAGAGGAACTCCTGAGGGTTAAAGAAAAATATGGTGATGACAGAAGAACAGAAATCGTCTCAAGAACAGAGGAGTTTTCCATTGAGGACATGATTGCTGAGGAAGATATGGTAATTACCATATCACACTCAGGTTACATTAAGAGATTTCCTGTTTCTGGCTACAGACGACAGAATCGAGGTGGAAAAGGAGTAATAGGAGCAGACACAAGTCGAGAAGATTCTGTGGAGCACCTTTTTATTGCATCTACACATCAGTACATTCTCTTTTTCACTGATTTAGGAAGGTGTTACTGGTTGAAAGTTCATGAAATTCCTCAGGTAGGACGAGGTTCCCGGGGCAGAGCCATTGTTAATCTTATTTCTGTTAAGAAAGGAGAAAAAGTCACAGCAGTTGTACCGGTCAAATCTTTTGATGAAGAGAAATTTCTTTTCATGGCAACAAGGAAAGGAATGGTAAAGAAGACAAATCTTTCTGCCTTTGGCAACCCGAGAAAAGTTGGCATAAATGGCATTTCTCTCAGACCTGAGGATAAACTTATAGGTGTAAAACTCACCGACGGGAACCAGGATGTTATTCTGGGAACAAAAGAGGGAAAGGCAATCAGATTTCACGAGTCGGATGTTAGACCTATGGGGCGGGTAGCTGTAGGAGTCAGAGGAATTTCTCTGACAGGCGAGGACGAAGTAGTTGGAATGCTGGTTATCCGCCGTGAAGGAAGTATAATGGTTGTTACTGATAAAGGTTACGGTAAGCGTACTTCCTTTTCGGAATACAGAGTAACAGCGAGGGGAGGAAAAGGTATTATCACTCTGCGAACAGGTCCAAAGGTAGGCAAACTTATAGCTATTATGGAAGTGCTGGATTCTGATGATCTTCTCCTTATTACAGCCAAGGGATTGATAATCCGGCAGAAAATCCGTGATATTAAAGTAATCGGGAGGGCCACTCAAGGAGTCAGACTCGTCAGACTTGGGGAAGGAGATCATGTAGCAGATGTGGCAAGAGTAGTGAGAGAGGAGGTAGAGTAACCCTTGAAGAAAGGGTTCCAGCTCATTGACCATACTGCTGATGCAGGGATACGAGTTTGGGGACCCGGCTGGAAAGAAGTTCTAGAAGAAGCAGCCAAAGGAATGGTATCTCTTATCATAGATTTGACCACAGTTTTGGCAAAAGAGGAAAGAACAGTTCAGATAGAAGGAGAAAATGGAGAGGAAATACTTCTTAATTGGCTGCGAGAGATTCTTTTTCTCATGGAGCAAGGGGGAATGGTTTTCTCTAAATTCATGGTGGAGGAGGACAATTTTTCCCACAAAAAGGCGGATAAGTACTGGTTCTCTGGTAAATTAGTGGGTGAAAAGGTTGATCCTACAAGGCATGATATTTGCACAGAAATAAAAGCGGTAACACGCCACAACTTCACTTTGAGAAAAAAGGGATTGTTGTGGGAAGCGGAAATTATTTTCGATCTGTAGAAAGGTAAAGCCTATGTGGGAAAATGAAACGATTGTTCTCCTCACTAGTTTAAAAAAGCGTATACTGGGAGGAAGTGAGCAAGTACGATTCACCAAGATCTCTGAGGATGATGCTCTACCTAATTTTATAAAAGCGCTTTTCAAAAAACGTGTTAAAACTCTTATTAATAAGGAATCACCTCTTTCTGTTAATTCCACTCCGCACTTTCTGTTTAGTCAGAGTGATATAGAAAAACTCCAGAACCGGTTTCTTGACGTGGTACAGGAAGCAGCTTCTTTTCAGAGTAAGGAAGTAGAGGAAATTCTCCGTGAGGCTCTGGTAACACGTCTGGATTATCTTGTAAAACCTGTGGATACTATGCGAAGAATTCTTTTTGAGGGAAGAACAGAAATTGATCTCTCTACAATGGATAACATACTGGATCCCTTTAAAAAGCATCTCCCTTATGCTGAAGAGCTTTTAAAAGAATGCCGTCGCCAGAATAAAGCTTCATTGAAGAAAGAAGAATATGGAAGCCTGTCTTCAAATTTACTTCACCGCTTGACAGAGAAGGATCCTGTTAAGGTAGTTTTGCAAGACTTTTCTGTACTGACAGAATTTCTCTCAGAAGCCAAGGGAGAAGAGGTTACCAAAATAGAAGGATCCATGATTCAGGATTTTCTGGCCGACCGGAACCTGTGGGGTTTTAGAAGAGCAGTGGAAGTTGAAATGAAGCTGGGGAAAGAAGATTTTGACTCAGCAGGCCTGGAGGTAACCCTGAAACGTTATCTGGAATTAAAGGAGGGGTTTTCACAGAGCGAGGGAAAGATAGTAGAAGAGAGTGTAATAGAACCGAAAGCAGAGCAAAGTAAAGTAGATGTAGTACAACCCCTCACAGGAACAGATGACTGGGATTTAGAAGAAGTCCTGGGGGAGGAAACTTTTACCTTAGGTACGGAGGAAGAAGAGAAGAAACCTTTAGCAGAAAAACCAAAGCAGAAACCTAAACCAATGCGGATTATCAGAAGAGAACAGAAGAAGGAAGAAGAAAAGACTGAAATAGAGGAGTCAGACAAAGATTATTCTGAAAAGACTGTCCAGCAAAAGGGGGGTCTGAGAAACCTTATAAATGGAAAGACAGAGAAATTGTTTATTAAAAAACTCTTTGATGGAGATGCAGAAGCATATCATGCTTTATTAGATAAGCTCGATGAGGCAGAAAGCTGGAGAGTAGCCAAGATTCTTATTGATAATGAACTTTTCAAAAGAGATGTAGATCCATTTTCCAGAGAAGCTATCAAAATGGTGGACCTGGTATATAGCCGTTATTACCCTGAAGAGGGAATAGGAGGAAATAAATGAGGATCCTATTCAAGGGAATTCTTATTGTTTCTGTTATATTTTTTGGAGCACGGACCATCCTGGGGACAGTGAGTGAAGAGAAAAAAGGGATTGTTACCTATGCAGATGGTCAGGTTAAGCGAAGGCCGCTTTCAACAGAAAAGTGGGAAAATGCTCCGGTGAACACAAATGTTCTTGCTGGAGATAAAGTGCGGACATATCAGAAATCTCGGGCAGAGCTTAACCTTGCGGATCTAGATGTTATCCGGCTGGCACCAGAAACGACCATAGATATTTTTAAACTTTACCAGGAGACAAAAGAAAAAAAGGTGCAGACTGAGATAAAACTGGAGAAGGGAGAAATCTGGGCGTCTGTTCATAAGATTAAAATGGACACACAGTTTGATATATCTGCCCCGATTACTGCAGCTGCTATTACAGGTACAGTACTGAGAATGAATGTTAAGCCCGATACAACCACTCAGTTGAAAGTTTACAGCGGAGAGGTCAAGATTACAAATGCACCTTTAAGAAAGGACCTAAAGCCTAAGACACTAAAGCCGCACGAAATCCAGCCTCCACATGAAGTTCCTGGACCTCACAAAGTCTCTGTGGAAGAATGGCTTTATATTGTAAAATCGATGGAACAAATTACTATTGATAAACACGGCAAAGTTATTTCGCTCAGTAGGTTTAGTCCGAAAGATCGCGATGAGAAGACTTCATGGGTTAAGTGGAATAAAAAGCGTGACAAGAAGTGGTTGAAAAAATTGAGAAAAGCGAGAAAGCGAAAAGGATTTTCTTTTTAGATTTACATCAGAGTAAAAAAGCCTCTCCATTTTGGAGAGGCTTTTAAATATAGCTCACTGCTTCAAGGAAATGATCACAGCATTAAGTCGAATGGCAAAACTTTTAATTCTTGAAAACCCTTTTCGAGTTGATACCACTTAACATATTCTGGTGGAGTCACAGTGTCGATAAATAGGATACCATCATATTGGTCTTTTAAGATCATCTTCGCTTTAATAGTTCCCCATTCCTTAGCTACAATAGGTTCGAACATCCACGAATTGCCAGTGTTTAACACCTCCTTAGATAAATCTACAAAGCAATATTTTTTCCTTGCTCTATAAAAAATAGATTCAAGGCTTCCTGAGACAGCAGGTGTAATATTGTAAATTTCTCGAGCATTGGTTGCAGCTTTACCTCTATACATATAAAGGCCAATTGTATAAAGTTCATGAGAATGTTTCTGTGCCACCCATGTTCCCATACTTTGGAGTTGCGGGTTCAGATTGGTTACTTCGATGTTATTATGTCTAATGTGAGCATTGTGTGCCCACACTATAATTTTACTGTCAGGATACAATTCTTCCAGCAGAAAGTCAATATTCTCTGCCATGCCTTTATCTCGAGATTCAAAACCAGAAACATAGTCGTTTGCAGAAAATGCTGCCCATACGTGAATGAACACGGTCATTGACCATGCAGCCTGTCTGGCAATTAAAGGAATTCTCTGATTGTCCAGGTATGCTTGTTTAAGTTCAGTCATATGCTGATCCAGGAAATAAACTATGTTTTCATATTGAAAAACTAAATTCTCTTCGTTCTTTGCCAGGTAATCCATGAATTTTTCGGGATCCTCAAAAGCCTTTGCAACAAGAAGAGAATCCAGATGATAAACTGTATTAGCAAAATTTGAATCGACTTTTGATATAACGTCCTTAAAAAATTGTGGATGCGCCTTGAATCCAAAAGAGCTCGGCTTGACATCAAATCCGGCCAATGTGAGGGGATTATTCGTTTTTTGACTTTCTTTGATATATTCAAATAACAGTTCAACCTCCCATGTGTACCAGACACCATAGATGGAATTGATCATCATTTGGATGGGTGTCATGGAACTCGAGTTCTCATAGGTATAAAAACAATCGAAGATGGAACTCTCAAAAGCAATTACACTAAAGCCGCATTCCTGGTGCAGGAATTTAATAAGACGGACTTTGGCCTGGTTAAACTGAGCCACACCATGTCCGCTTTCTCCAAGCTCTACAATCCGTTTGTCTTTTAGTAGAGGTTTCAAGAACTGTAGATCGGAAAAATCGTTACAAAACAATGAGCGAATTGGAATGTGATTTCCTTTTATCCATGCGACCCATTCGGGCTTTTCCTCCGGCGCATTAGGGTCTTCTGGTGTTATCAATTCCCTGTCTGTAAGCAGTCTGTCCCGCTCAGGATTTAAATTCCCTGGTTCAAACGGTGATTTGTTTCTGTAGCAGCTTGAGAGGAGAAGCAGGGTTGTACTTAAGCATAAAAATTTTTTTAAAAAGGCAACCACGATACAGGATCCTCCCCCTGTTTTAGATGAAGTGTGTCGGTAGTGAAAAAATCCCTTATTGACCAGAAAAATCTATTGTTATTCCAATATTATATGTACGTCCACTCAGGACGTGTTCAATTCTCTGGCCGTTGAGCCAGGAATATCCCAGCACATTGTAGTGATTAAACAGGTTTAATATCTCCTCGCGCATTGTAATTTTTACTGAATGGGAAAAGTGAAATTTCTGACTAAAACCCACATCAAAGCGTTCATAAAAAGGAATCTTACATGCATTACGGGGACCCGGTTCCACGACAAGGTTCCCCTCCCCGTCTGTTCTTGTGAGGCGGCAGGTGTAATGATAACCGCTGCCGAATAGCAAGCGAATATGTATTCGCGAACCAGGGAATCTTTCCATTTTGTCCTGAAGTGTAGCAGCAAATGTGTGACGCTGGTCAGAAGGTCTTGGTACCCAGCCTTCTCCATCAGAGTCAATGTTTTCTCTTGTAACTAGATAACTATAGCTGATCCATGCCAGACAGTCCGGGATGAAATCTCCCCGGATATAGGTGTCTATCCCATAGGCATAACCAACAGCATCGTTTTTTCCGGAATAAATTGTTCGAACATCCCAGAGCTCGTAGGAGATAAGGTCATCCAGCCATTTGTAATAGGCCTCAACCCTGAAGCTTATGTTCTGGCCCCATTTGTGTTCCAGTCCAAATGTTAGTTGAATAGACTTTTGTGCTTTTAGGTTTTTACTTTGTTTTTTTTCTCTGGTGCGGAATTCCTTATAGATGGGTGGTTGGGCGTACATGCCTGTAGCAAGAATGATAGATGTATGTTCGGTGAGATGGTAAAATATACTGAATCGAGGCAGAGAAAGGGATTCACCATTGAATGTGAACCGGGTAAATCGTAGACCTGTGGAGATAGATAATAGTGATGTTGGCTGCCATGTGTATTCTCCGTAGAGAGCAA
>CAYYPT010000001.1:20173-50671 GCA_964473625.1 uncultured bacterium
GTGGAGATAGATAATAGTGATGTTGGCTGCCATGTGTATTCTCCGTAGAGAGCAAATCCTGTGCTTTTAATGGTATCGGATGAAGTAATTTGTTCTGCCGGATCGGTTGGTCCTTGTGTGCTGTCCTCAACTGCCTGGTGCAGTCGGTCCTTAAACCAGAATTTTTTAACTTCCACACCGAACCGCAGCTGATGGTGGGAACTTATCCAGTATTTCCCATCTGCAATCAAACGGGTCAGTGAACCCTTTAAGTGATTGTCAAAAATCTCTATTCTCTCAGGGACAGAATCTCTTTTACCCTGATATCTGTAATATTTAACATGGGTGTTTTCCCGTTCTTTTTGACTGAAATTAGAAAGGGTAACAGTGGTTTGAAATTTGTTTGTTACATGGCAGAGCCATTGGAGTCCTATAGCACCCGTTTGATATGTAAAAGATTCTTTCCCAGTTAAACGATCCGAATAATAAATTTTTTCTTTCTCAAAGTTCCAGTGTGGAACAAATGCTTCCGGTGAGAAGTTGTATTTACTTTCGGCATAAAGTCCAAAAAGTTTAATCTTATTGAGTGAGTCAGGTTTGAAAGTGAGTCCCCCTTGCATGTCTTTAAAATCCGGTGTGTAATTTCCTTTTACGGTTGGCAGCCCATCGAGCAGATAACCGTAATTGATTTTTCGCACTCCCAGGATCCATGTGGTTTTTCTGGTAAAAGGTCCTTCTAAGGAGAGTTCTGCTTTGATGGTTGATACACCTGCAGAGCCGGACACTCTCTCTGTATTTCCTTCACGGTACGAGATATCCAGCACTGATGACAATTTATCACCGTAATTTACCGGGAACGCACCTGTACGCAGATTGATGCTTTGAATAAGATAAGGATTTACCAGTGAAGGATTTTCAGCAATTCCTTTACGCACCAACAGAGGTTGATATATTTCCACTCCGTTGAGGTAGATCAAATTTTCATCGTAATTGCCCCCTCGGATATTATAAAATGTGCTTTGATCATTACCAGAAGAGACCCCGGGAAGCGTTTTCAGAGAAAGTAATACATCAGGCAGTGGATTGGCAATTGTGAGGAGTTTTGCCGGAGGAATTTCGTATCGGGTTATTTTGGGCTCCTCTCCATAGGCTGATATGGATATTTTCTCTCCTCGCAAGACAGTCGGTTTTAAATATATATCAAGTTCAATTGTTTCTTCAGTTTTGGAGAGGGTAATATTTCTTTTTTCTGTTTTGTAACCAATGTACTGGAAGCAAATTGTGTAATGTCCTGGTGGGAGAGTAAGGATATAATTCCCACTAGAATCAGTAGTTGTACCTTTATGAAGCCCTATTACAGTTATGTTGGTGTTTTGTAAAGGTTCTTTAGTGTTCCACGCATACACTGTTCCTGATATCTTAATTTTATGAATGTTAATACCGGATAAAAGCAGAGAAGGATTTAGCAAGATCAGTAAGACTAGGATAAAAATAAACACTGTGACCATCTTATTGTTTAGAAAAAATGAAAGTTTTGTCTTACAGACCATACTCCTGTTTCCTATTTTAGATATAGGCTAAAATCCAAAATTTAGCCCTCCTCTAATAGATATAGACTCTAATATATTAAAAGTTCCATGACCAAATTCTCTTCCTACAAACAGCAACGCATATCGTTCTTCAAGCATAAAAATTAAATTTTTCCATAACACCAGCTTCCATCCTCCTGTCTGTATTAATCCAAATCGAATAAAAGCAGTGTTTCTGTTTTCAATTTCATTTGGTATTGCCTTATCATTTACTGTAAATAAGAGAGGCCAGTATGGATTGTGGATAACTCTTTTGAACTTGATAATATTGCCACTAATCCCTCCGCCCAAGTATATTCCTTTGAACACTCTTTTGTTGATTTCTATGTTTAAAGATGAATTTCTCCATAATTGAGCATCCCGGATAATATAAGTTGTTCCGCGACATTCATAGACCCACTCAGGACCGTAATGCTTTTTTTGAAAATATTCAGTAGAGATTTTTAAACTCCACTCTGAGTTTAAAAGGAGTTGCAGGAGAACTGCATAATTTATATGTTTCCCGATTGTTTTGTCTCGAAATGTATTCTCAAGACCCGACTGAACACCGAGATAGATTGTTTGTGATGGACAATAAACAAATCCCATCATAGTGGATAATATTAGAGATATAAAAATTATTTTTTTGTTCATTTGTAGAACACCTATTTTTTCCAAATCGCTTAATGAACCAATAGCAAAAAATCACCAGGCTGGGTCGACCAAATCAAAACCATCTTTTTTCAATAATTGATGTAAGTTTGTTCCATCCCGATTTACTACCCATACTGTGTAGTTATCTTCAAATCCATTTGTTAATTGACTGAAAATAACCTTTTCCCCATCGCTTGACCAATCAGGAGCATTTGCTAAAAAACAATCAGATAACTTTCTTAAATTTGTTCCATCTCCATTAATAGCCCATACCTGTGTACCGGGATAACCTTTGCCGACAAAAGCCATTTCATCTCGCACTGGTGACCATTGAATGATGTAAGGATCAAGTGTGTCAAGGTAAGTTATGTAACTAATTTTCTTTGAAACTATATTAATCAAACCCACATGTGGAGAAATAGTGTGTTCATCATAATATGTGAAAAGGATATCATCATCGGTTTTCCAACATTGGCCCCATGCTGAACAATTTTCTGGAAGCTGCTCAGATATAAATATTTCATTATATTGATTTCCAAATATGTCACAGGTTATTATTTTTGTCGTTATTTTATCTATGTTGTTTTCATGTGCAGTGAACATTATTTTACTCCCAGACGGAGAAAACCTTGGAGAGAAACAATACTTTTCATTTTTGCTAAGTATCTTCTTATCCGAGCCATCGTATTTCATTCGCCATACTTCTTTGACCAACTCCCCTTTTTCTTGCAGCGTCTGGATATAAACAAGCCACTGTTTGTCTGGAGACCAATCCACAAACAATACATACGGTATACAGGTTAGAGTATAAAAATTTTTATAATCATACGTAGTCCCAACTGCTTGACCAATATTAGGGAGACGAATAAGTAATACAATTGTATTATTATCCGGAACAGGAATAGTAGTAGTCCGTTTTTCCACCGAAAGAGTAGATAAGTCTGAATTGCAGTTCAAAAGAGCTAACAAAAAGATAATTGGGAAAACATATTTTACGTTTCGGATTTTTATAAATCTCATTGTTTTCTACCTCTTGTTTACAACAAAATCTCCTTTCTCTATTTCGTTATACACAAGTTTGCGACATTGAATTGAAATAGTAAGAAAAAATAATAAAAGAAGAATGAATATTCTTTTAACAGTATTAAATGAGAAATACATCATATTCTCCTTGGTGCTAGATTTTGTATTTGTATAACCTTAGGTATTAATTTTAATAAAATTAATATGGGGGCTGTTAAACAGCATTAAAGAAGTAAATTTGGTGTTATGATAATTCCCTATTCTCTCTAACAGCCCCCAGCTGCTATTTGTCAGAGATCCAGATAAAAATTATTATAGTTGATCTTATTGGTCGTTGAATGCCTTTTGGCATCAGCTACATGGTAGTATCCCTGGTGATAGTCGTACTTATTTACCCAAATCTGAGCCCAGGCCGCGATCCAATAACCTTGAGTTGTTTCTGTTCTCGTATAAGTTTTATCATAGCTTCCGTTCCCCAGTTGCCATGGTCCCATATCCCTTTCGTAACTCTCATCATCAAACTGTAGTCTGTTTTTTCTATCTTTGACTGCTTTAGGGTTAGGCAAATTATGCCAATCAGCACTTTGTTGCCCTTGATACCTCCAAAAATTAGTTCCCTTAAACTCATAGTTTACAAGACAGCTACTACACGTATTTTCATCGGCTGCACGCAGCCGGTTTTAGAAGTAGGTATTTCTCCTTCGCTCCTGTTCTCTTTGCCTGGCACGGCCTGGTTTTCCATCTCTTCAACAGCCTGCTTGAGCAAATACTTGAACAGGGATGAGGGTTTGGCGTCGCCTTTGTTCTTTTCTTCGGATAGAAAGATTTATCACCTTCCCAGCGAAATAATAGCGTTAATTCCAAAACCCTTTATGGCAGTTTTTCCTATTCTTTTATCTTCCCTTTTACCTATCTCAAAGTGCATTCCCCCTCGCACCGTACTGGTGAATGTATAGGTAATTTTGGGCTTGAAGGACCAATTCTTTGTTTCAGTTGTTATGTTTTCTTTTGTAAATTCTTTTTCGATTTCATTGGTCTGATAAGTAGCTGTATGGCTTTTGTCAAATGTAAGAGAAAAATCAATGTTGTTTTCCAGTTTTTTCCCTTTGAGAAATGGGATCTTAATTCCGCCCCTCCTTGAGTAATGAGCTGTGACGGAGATAGCGGAATTGTATTGTTTGCTTTTTCCTGTGGGGTATTTTCTGTTCAGTGTTAAATTTTCTGTGAGAGTGTACTGTATGTTAGCAGTAAGGCCATTCTTAAACGTTAAGGAAAGACCTAATAATGGGCGAAAGTCGCGCGAGATTTTTTCCTGAATAGTTTTATCTGATGATCCGTTCCAGATTTCGGTTTTTCGACCAGAGAAAGTATGAGACAGAAAGGCAGATCTGGCCACCTTAGAAAACAGAGGCAGCTTTTCTATCCCTCTCCACTGGATGGACCAGTTGGGTATGGGAAGAGTTTTATTTTTCCATAAAAGGGCAGATTTGGATATGTTCCCTGTGATCTGAGCTGTTTGGTTTTCTGAACTGGAAAGAGTGTAGGTAAATTTAGCTGTTAATTGGGGGGTAAATCTGAATCCGGAATTGAATGAGAGATTCTGATTTTTTTTTGTTGATATTGGCTGAGTTACAGCATCTGAAATAGGAACACCAGGGTCAAGAGTAGTACCGATCTGGTATGAGAAGGATGGTATTCCAAGAAGTCCTCTGTCCTGAGCAGAGCTGGTTTGACTCATGCGAATAGAGAGAGGATCGATCTTTTGGATTATCTTTCCTAATCCTGAAAAAATAGAGAGAAGGGGAAATGGTTTCTTCTTTTTTGTTTTCTCTTCGGCAGTTTTTTTAGTAGTTTTTTCTTTATGACTACGGCGTATAATCGGTCTTCTTGTGCGGCGGCGGTATGAGGAAGATTTTTTATGAAACATATCAACGAACTTTTTCGGATTAAGAGTTGCACTAAAAGTAAAATTGCTGTTAACACTACTTGTTTGACCAGTACCTCTGTTTGCCATCTGGGGATTGTTATTCCATTTGTAACTGGCAGTGTACTTAGCTGTTGGAGTGAGCCATGGCAGTATTTGTGGGTTAAAGTTTGCACTGAACCGCTGGGTGGTTGAAAGGGGTTTTCCTGGATTTAACGAAGAAAATAGATCCGTCCATTTTGACTCTCGCATGTCGAAAGACCATGATTTAGTGAGATCCAAAGAAAGTGCATCTACAGGATTAAAAGAGACGGAAAGGTCACGGCTGAAATTTGAGGTGGGCACATGACTCTTCACCCCGCCTCTTTCCTCACTTTCTTTATCGGAGTCGTTTCCCTGCATTTTTAGACTGAAATTTGAAGGAAGATAGTAAAACTTCATCTGGGAGAGTTTTTTAAAAAAGCCTTTTTTCCCCAACCACTTGAAGGGATGCCAGTAATAATTTTTACCCAGAGAAAGATTGTAATTGAAATATCCACTTCTGGTCACACTTTTGGAGTATTTCATTTGTGAACTGCTTGCGTTTGTGCGTCTATAGGTGAAACTCCCCGAAATAGGATCGATAAAATATCTTGTCCAGAAATTTCTGGATCTGGTTCTTTTTGAAAAACGGACTGTGAATCCCTGCTGGACGTTTTTGCTCCTGATCTTTTCCAGAAGTGTATCTGGATCTGTCTTTTCATGAACCAGAATATCGCTTCCCGGGATATACTTGGGTGTTTGCCTGTTTTTAGAAAAAGTAGCTGTTAAGGGAAGTGAAATACCCCATTCGGTTGGGAGGAATTTATGGAGCTGGACGGAAGCATTAAGATTTTCCCCTAAAGTATTGGCCCCTTTACCAAATCGATCGTTTACTGTGTGGAAATCTGCGTTCTTGCGGGTTATTTCTCCATTGATTTTGATAAAATTATCAGCTAAATTGAGAACAGCTCTTGCTCTAAGAGCTTTACCTTTGTCTTTTCTCACATTGGAGAGACGAAGTTCATCAATCCATATCTGACCAGAGAAAGGAAGACCTCCTTTATTTCTCACGCCGATAATAAGCCATCTAATATTGCTCAGAGACGGTTTGCCCACTACAGAGATTGTGTGGCCGTTCTCCAGGAGTTTTGATATTGTATCAGAAAGCGACTGTTCCATCTCTATTTTTAAGTGAGTGAGTTCATCAAAGTCAACATTAATATTGTTCCGCTTATCCCATCCCGGAAAGACAGGGAGCTTTACTTCATAATAGTGGTTACCCTGAGTGTCAGAACCCCATTGTAGAAAAAATTCGATAGAGCTGTCAGCAGGAATATCGTTGTATATTCCTCCGCCATGAACAAACATTTTTAGAGTACGGTACTGGAGCAAGTTTTGAGGCTGATAAAACTGCTTCTGAGCAATGGCAGTTGCACCCGGCTCAAGGTCATCAAGTTGAATGGTAAGAGACTGCTCTTTTGAGCGAATTTTTTGAATCGGGTCAATTACACCTTCAACACCCGGAGGAGAAGTATAATCAGGATTGTCGTGGGTGTTCATTACGGCAATAGACATGGTTGTGTCTTCATTTAAAACGTAAGTCGAATCACCCGGATTTTTCACACCGCGCAGTTTCCATTCATTTCCTGCAAGGTTAATTTCAGCAATAGAGAGTTGAGTATGCTGGTCGATACTATCTACCCAGATGCGGGCAAATTCGATTCTGGACCAATCTGGATTACCAATAACTAATGAAGGCTTGTTGAGAGGAATGCGGTAGAGTCGCCACCCGTACTTATTCCCTCTGTTACCAGCTATGTAGACTGTATCCGGGTTATTTTTTTCCAGTGAAAAGGTAAATTCAAAGTAGTTGTTATTAAGATCTACATCACCGTTGCCGTTAATATCTTCAGTGTTTGGGTAGATGGCAGACCCATCGTCCTTGCTGTTTTCCGTACCATTGATATGGGAGTAGTCCCTGCTGAGATTGGTGTACGACCAGTTGTCATAGCTCCATGGTTCATTGGCCTCTTTGATGCCGTCTGAATTGATATCCCAGAAGTCATACGGCTCACCGTATGGCTTCCCGTCTTTCATGACTACATGGGCTTCTTGATGAGGGTAAAACAGAGTAGGTGGGTCAGGTCCAAACATTCCGTCGAGTCCAGTGTCTTCATCGTCTTCTAATATTCTATCCCGTGTGCCCCCACGTCTCTTATCCTCCGTGTTGAGTTTGTTGTTGGGTATAGCATCTTCTGAAATCTGTCCAAGATCGATGTGGAGGCGTCCATGATCGCCCTGTACCATAATTTCAAGGAATCGGCTCTCAGTCTGGTCTGCGTAGCCTGCGGGAAGAGCTCTTTCAATACCCCCCCACGATTTGTTCAGATTTTGTAGAGTATCATTAGGGGTAAAATCCAGCGTCAGGACTTGCGTAACAGTAGAACCGCCAAAACTTGTGGTAACCTCCCGCTTGGGCCAGATTTCCTGGATGGGAACCTGTTCTACGGGATTATACCAGATAAGATGTCCCTTCCGGGTTAGATCAGCTTTTGTTGTAGCGTTTATCATTGGGAGAGAGGATTGTATCCAGTTTAAGCGAATGACACTTAGAGAGGTTTCCCGTTTAGATCCTTCAAAGTCATCCAGGTAAGCCACACCGTCCGGGTCACCCGTAGCTTTGTTGTTTAAAGTATTGGGATTTGGAAGAACCTGAGCAAATTCTCCTACCAGGGATAGAGTGGAGTGACCACTTACATTAAGCAGAGGAAGACTGTTTAAGGCTTTGGTCAGGAAATCCGGTTTAAAATTAAGAGAAGTGTTAATGTCCCAGACAAGGTTTTTCATCGGGGCTTCTCTACCCACTCGTATACGTTGATCCAGAGTTGTTTTATTGAGATAAAGAAGTGTCCCACCAATGAATGATCTGTTAGATCCATCCTCCCACAGTGTATACTCCGCCCGTGTGCCCATAAGGGAAGTTTTTGCTACAGAGAAAAGTTTCTGCGATTCGTAGGTAATTTCAAGATCAGCATTGGGGTTAGTAGCATCTTCATTAAGAAGAGTGAGTGTTCCAGAAAAATAGTCGATTTTGTAATCTTTGTCTCTTTGTAATGGAGTTCCGTTGAGTGTAACTTTCTCACTTCCTTCGATAACGTTCATTCCCAGATCATAGTTAGGACTCCGCCTGGATGATTTTATTTCTATATAAAATTTGCTCTGTTGATGTATATAGCTGGTACTTGTGGTGTCGTATATAGCAGGAGTTCTCATACCATCCATTTGTTCAGGGAAATTGTAAGGAGTATTAGGTTCAGGATCAAAAGGTCTAAGATTTGGAAAGATAATCTCTCCCCGGCTAAGACTCAGTATGTTTGGATCAACATCAATTTCACCGTCAGGATTGGGTTCTCCATGCCTGCCTGTATTGTCCAGGCCAAAGAGATTGAGAAAACTTTTTGCTGTGCCATTGATTTTTATAGATTCTTGGGGATCCCCTGAAGGAGGTTTGTAGTATATTTTAATTTGGAACCCCTGTTCAAACTCGTCCTGGGAGATGTTACGGGTACCAAGAGAGTAGACATTTTTCCACTCTAAATTCCATGTTTTATCTGTAGGTCGAGGTGTTCTGGGTTTAATTAGTTTAAAAAACGGAGTTCCTGTTGCCTCTGGGTTGTTTTCCAGAAGTGTGCCTACAGAATGTCCGGCACTGTCGCGGTAGGCAACAGCTAAAATCTCACTTTCCTGGAGCGGCATGTTCATTACTATAAAACCCAGCTCTTTGTTAATATAGTAATCCTTGTTGGGTTCCAGTCGGATAAACCATGCCGGGAAGTTTTCCTGTTTTACTTCTGTGGTATCAATTTGGGGTGAAGTGGGATCCAAAACTGCCCAGGCCCGTATAGCGTCTACTTTGTTATCATAATTGTAGTCGGATTTGTAGACCTCGATATTTGTAATGGTACTATCGGGATTGTAGATATGATTTCCTTTTTCGTCGAACATTGAGTATCTTTTTCTATAACCGTAATCTAAAAAGAAGTAAGTGTCTCGTTTGTATTCATAATCATGAACCTGGAAAGTCTGGCTTTCTTTTCCTCCTTTAAGAGAGAGTTTTTTCTTCTGTCCTTTTTCCATGCTGGCAATTGCTGTGAGGTCAAGTTTACCAATTTTCATCTGAGATTTTATACCGAAAAGCCCGGAGTTTTTAGCGCTGAAAGTTACAAATTGAGTAGAGGGTAAAGAGAGCGCAACATTACCCGCTTCTATACTTTTGATGATACCGTCTTCATCACTACTATATTTGAGTTTGAGGGCATTATTAAACTCAAAAGGTCGTTCACTGTCCTGATCCACCAAAATGGATACGTTGTTGCCTATCTTGCCTTCTACTTTGAACTGCTGGGTTTGCTTCATCTGGAAATTAGTTTGAGGTCTTCTGTTGGTAGCCGTCATAGTTTGACTGCGGTTTTCATGCCTCATTTCGCCGTTTATAGTAATGGTTCCTGTTACATTAAGGCTCATTGTTTCGCCCCCAAAGAGCCTCCGGAACGCTTTGCTTTTTATTTTTGGGCTTTCAATAGTGATTCCACCTCTTCCCCCCCTCTGGGCATTTGTAGGTGTAATATGTGTGCGGACATATTCTTTCCACTGAAGCTGGGTTTCCAGCTGTGATCTCGCTGAAAGATACTCAGAAAAAGAAAGATAATATGGAATTTGGACATCCTGATTAAAAACCTGTCTCTGTACTGTAACTAATTTTCCTGTAGAATCAATGGATATAGTATGTGTGAAGTTAATAGGGTAGTGAACAGGGAAAAATTGGAGGGGATAACTCAGGGAAAAAGGATAAAGTTTGCTTCTATCCACCAGAGGCACAAAAGGAGCTTTGGCCGGGGGCAAAGAAAGTCCGATCCCTGCTCTGGCAGGAAGAGAGGCAAGTAAAAAAAAGACCGAAAGAGTCATTATAATCTCGACACGTTTCGATCTTATTACTGAATACAGTAGCATTATCTCCTTACTGGTAGTTTTCTTCTGTCATAGCTGTTTCCGGATTGTCCAGAAAACAGAAGAGATTAAGTGACGACCAGTAGCAACGACTCGATAGGCAGCCCCCTTTTTTAGTTCTCTTTTCACCAAGCTGTTATGAAAAAATATGTTCGATTATAACTGCTTACCTTAAAATAAAATATTACTTTTTAAATTGCAAGTAGAAAAATACCAATGTCTTTGCTGATAAAAAATATTCTTGCAAAAACCGAGCCATTTGTCTATATTATTTTAGATGTTCATTATAACAAAATACATTCTGAAAGAACACGTTGGTCCTTTCATTTTTGGATTGATGACCATCGTTCTTATTTTTTTGCTTAATATTGTTTTCAGGGATTTAGGAAGACTGTTAGGAAAAGGGCTTTCTGTAGGCGTTATCCTGGAATTTTTTGTTCTCAACCTTGCTTGGATTGTAGCTCTTGCAATTCCCATGTCTGTTCTTATAGCAACACTTATGGCTTTTGGACGTCTTTCTTCGGACAATGAAATCACGGCCTTGAAAGCCAGTGGCGTTAACCTCTACAGGCTGATTACTCCTATGTTGATTGCAGCCGCACTTCTTGCTATTGGAATGGAACGATTTAACAATTGTGTTCTTCCTGATTTTAATCACCGTGTTCGGCTCCTCTATTCTGATATTTCGAAGAAGCGGCCAACCCTGACTCTGGAACCGCATGTCTTTTTCAATGAAATCCCCAATTATACATTGTTTGTCCAGAACATAAAGAAAAACGGTGATCTTCTTGAAGGAATTATTATTGACGATCACAGCGATTCCAGGTATAGTAAAACTATTATTGCGGAGAAAGGACATGTGCGATTTTCCAGAGAGCAGGAAAAAATGATATTTTCGTTGTTCAATGGAGAGGTTCATGAAATTGAATTAAAAGATCTAAGAAATTACAGACGATTGAAGTTCCAACGGCAGGTCATTTCCATTCCGGTGCCCAACATGGTGTTGAAGCGAAGTAACTCCCAATACCGAGGAAACCGTGAGAAAAGTGCCAGTATGATGCGTGCAGATATAAAGGAAAATAAGAAAGCTATTGAGTTCAGAGAAAATAGAATCAGGGAAATTGTAAGGCGAGATCTTGCCGGAATTTTTCCGGAGACTCTATGGAATAGAAAAGTTAAAAAACAAAGAAACTTTTTCCCTTCATATTATTCGAGGGGGGAAACCCTCCGGAGAGTGGAAGCTCTATGTCAGGAAATTCATGGGGAGAGAAGTGTGATTTATGGTTACCGCCGGTCGATCAGTGCGCTTCGGGTAGAAATTCACAAGAAATATTCGATACCCGTTGCCTGTATTGTTTTTGTTCTTGTAGGTGCGCCATTGGGTATTATGGCGCGTCAGGGAGGTCTTGTCACCGGAGGCGGCTTGAGCCTGATTTTTTTTCTTATATATTGGGTTTTTCTTATTGGAGGCGAGCAGCTTGCCGACAGACGAATTATTGGGCCCGTGGTGGCTATGTGGGCGCCGAATTTTATTGTAGGAATAGGCGGGATTTTACTTGTTGTTAAGAGTGTTCGGGAGGTTACTTTTATACCGTGGGAAAATTTACGTCGATGGTTTCGCAGATCAAATCGTCGGAGAAAATAGTGGTTAAGATTCTTCCAAACTATCTTAGACGCCAGTTCTTTCAGATATTTTTTTTCTGTCTTTTGAGTGTTATTATACTTTTTTTAGTTGTAGATATAGTAGAAAATCTTGATCGATTTATTGACCGGGCAGTTCCATGGAAAATAGTATTACTTTATTATCTCTATTATATTCCTTACATTATAGTGTTAACTCTACCCATAGCTACGCTTTTGGCCACGATCTTTTCAGTGGGAAATTTTGCACGGCATAATGAAATGGTTGCTATGAAGTCGCTGGGTTACAGTCTCTACCGTGTAATGGGCACACTTCTGGGGATAGGACTTTTTTTAAGTGTTTTTTCGTTTTTATTGGCAGAAGGGGTAGTCACTCATACTAATCGTAAGAAGGAGAATATCCGCAGGACTTATCTTGATCGTGTTCCAGGAATGATTTCTTCGGTGATGAGAAACCTTGAAATTCATGTTCCACCAGACAAGATTGTTACTATTGGATATTACGATAAAAAAAGGCGGATAGCTCGACAGGTGAAAATAGAAACTTTCCAGGGGCATAAACTTATATCCAGGATAGACGCACCTTCAATGCGGTGGAATGGGAAAGTATGGGTAATCAAAAAAGGATACCAGCGAATATTTAAAGGAGAGAAAGAGAAAGCTCTTCCTTTGAAACAACCATACAAATACCCTTTTCAATTTACCCCAAAGGAACTTTTGGTTGCCCAAATCAAGCCAGACGAGATGACTTTTACAGAACTTCTCCATTTTATTAGTGAGGTAAGAAATTCCGGCGGTGAAGTTCACCAGTGGATGACCGATCTTCATTTAAGGATAGCGTTCCCCTTGAGTAACTTTATTATTATTCTTTTCAGTGTACCTTTGGCTTACAATAGGAGGAAGAAAAGTCTTATAGTTGGTTTTGGCATTAGCCTTTTGGTTTGTTTTTTTTATTTTGGACTTGTAAAAATGGGACAGACAATGGGAGAGAATGGAAGTGTGCCTCCTTTGTTAGGTGCATGGTTGGGCAATATACTTATGGGAGCGGCCGGAGTGTTTGATTTGATTAATACAAGAAAATAACTTGACTTTTTGGAAGAAAATATTAATTTAATAAAGTTTATAGTAAAACTTGGAGGAATACTGAGTGAAAAGGACATATCAACCCAGCAACAGAAAAAGAAAAAACAAACACGGTTTTCGCGCCAGGATGTCGTCCAAATCTGGACGCCTGGTTTTGAAGAGACGTCGTGCCAAAGGAAGGAAGCGTCTCACTGTAAGTGATGAATGATACAAATTCTTTAGATCAACGGCTTCCGAAGAAAGAGATAATTCACAAAAGGAAAGAATTTAGTGAAATTTTTCAGCAAGGAGAACACTGGCGGGGCAAATATTTAAACTTTTTTTTTGTGGAGAGTGAGCGTAGACAGATAGGGTTTACCGTTCCCAGAAAGCTTGGTAAGGCAGTTCAAAGAAATCGCATAAAACGATTGCTGAGAGAAGTTTACAGAAAACACCGCCATGAGATAGGAACCTACAAAATTGTGGTTCTGGCAAGAAGGGAAGCCGTAGGGATAACTTTGTGGGACGTTGAAGAAGATTTTCATCAGTTTTTACAAAACATTAGAGGTAAATAACAATGTTCCAAAAATTGGTTTTAAGCTGTTTAAGATTTTATAAACATTGGATATCGCCAGGACTTCCCTCCTCCTGTCGATTTTATCCAACTTGTTCAGAATATGCTATGCAAGCCATTGAAAAACATAAGCTTGCGAAGGGGTCTTTCCTCGCTGTGAAAAGGATTCTTAGGTGTCATCCTCTAAATCCAGGTGGATATGACCCAGTACCTTGAACGTATATAACTTGGATGTAATATTATGGATAAAAATACATTATTAGCGCTTCTTCTTATTGGATTGGTTCTTCTCCTCTGGCCTCTTTATATGAAAAAGGTAGTAGGGGTTAAGGAGAATGTACAAAAGCCTGTTGCAAAATCCTCCAAAGTAGAAAAACAGTCAAAAGAGCCGACAGCTGTACCTCTTCCAGAAAAGCGAACAGAAGAGATCACAGAAAAATCTGTTTCTCCCATTAAGGTTTCTGCCATTGCTAATAAAGAGAAACCAGACACCCTTGTTGTGGAAACAAATCTTTTCAGAGGGCTTCTTTCATCAGCCGGAGGGGGAACTATTATAAGCTGGAAACTTAAAAAATATTTTAAAGGAGATAAGAAAGATAGTGTGTTAGTGGAACTCATCCCTGATTCGGCCAGAGGAAATTTAGCTATAATTCCTGAGGACAAATGGCAGGGTTTTAGTGATGCGGTTTTCCATGTAACGCTTGACTCTCAATGGGTAGAGGGTGGGAGGAAGTATCACATGATCAGGTTCAGTCGAAACTTTGGTAAAACCTCACGATTGGAGAAAGAATTTCTTTTTCATGATGATAGCTACGGTGTTGATTTAAAAGTCCGGTTCTTTTCATTTACCCCGGCTACAATTGGAGAGCGATACACAATTCACTGGACCTCAGGACTTGCCCCGACAGAGAAGCAAGTGAAGAAGGATCTTCCATACTATCAGGCCTATGCTCTCCAGGGGGGAGAACTCCTGAAAACAAAAGGGAAAAGTACCGGTATTAGAGAGGGGAACACCAGTTGGGTGGCGCTTCGGACTAAGTATTTCCTTCTAGCTATTATTCCAGAGAAACCGCAGGGCAGTGCTGTCAAATTAGAGGGAAGTAAGATTAAAATAAAGGATGAAAAGGGGAATAAAGAAAATTGGAAACAGTTTAGTGTTAATCTTTTGATGCCTTACAGGGGTGCTGCAGAAGAAGCAGCTCACCTCCTTGTCTATTTAGGGCCCATGGATTATCTGGCAATTAAAAGTTTTGGCGTCAAACTGGAAAAAATGATGAACTTTGGAATGGCAATAATCCGGCCGTTCAGCATTGCTTTTTATTATACTCTACAGTTTCTCTACAAAATTCTTCATAATTACGGGTGGGCAATTATTCTATTTTCCATTCTGATCAAGCTGGTTCTTTATCCATTAACGCGGAAAAGCTATAAATCTATGCATGCGATGCAGGAACTCCAACCCAAAATGACTGCTATAAGGGAAAAATACAAAAAAGATCCTCAGAGGATGAACCAGGAGATTATGAAACTGTACAAACAACATGGTGTCAATCCAATGGGTGGATGTCTCCCGCTAATTCTTCAACTGCCTATTCTTTATGCCCTGTTTACTCTTTTCCGAACAACGATTCTACTGCGCCAGGCTGGTTTTTTGGGTCTGATTAAAGACCTTTCTGCTCCTGATGGAATCTTGGGAGGGATTAACCTTCTCCCTATTCTGATGGGTGCAACAATGATTATCCAGCAAAGGCTTTCAACGCAGGATCCAAAACAGAAAGCAATGGCTTATATGATGCCACTCTTTTTCAGCTTTATTTTTTACAAGATGTCTGCAGGGTTAAACCTTTACTATCTTATGTTCAACATTTTGACCATAGCTCAGGAGATGTTTATAAGGAAACATAAGTAAGAATCGTGATATATAATATTTGCAGATATTGATATCATGATAAAATATCAAATTATCTTGATGACAAATTGTCAATAAGAAAGTGGTTGACTTTTTCGATCGAATTTGGATTTAATTCGGGTTATCTTGCTCCCGGTCTGGAGACTGGGAGCGAAGACAAGGTTGTGTTGCTAAATTGGAAATGAAATCATTTTTACATAAAATTACTTTAGATCAACTTGAAGGTGATCTTCAATCTTCAATCAATTATTTGAAAGAGTATAATATAGAGATAAATAAAACTCGAATTAATACATATATAAAAGATATTTCTGAGCTTATAAATGTTTATCGTAAGCATCTATCCAACAAACTGGAAGACAATAAATTTAAACAAAGAATTGCTGATTCTCTTTTTGAATCATCGGAATGGATTCGTATTGCAAAAGGTTTAAGGGGTATAAACGATCCAGCCCTAGTACGTAAATTGAAAAAGTTTATTAAAGGTCCAAGAATTTCCATTGATGAAACTACAAATAGTAACCTTGCTAGAAATATTGGATTCGAATTATTATTAGCATCCCGTTTTCGCATAGCAGGATATGGTGTTGATCTATCTAGCAATTGTGATATAATTGTTAAAGACAATTCAAAATTGATTTTTGTTGAATGTAAACGGCCATTATCAGAAAAGAAAATAAATAAAAGGGTAAGAGAAGCTTACGATCAATTGCAGGAAAGATTTATGGGATCTGATGAAAATCCATATGGTCTGATTGCGATTTCAATAGGTAAGACTTTAAATCCAGAACAAAGAATAATTAGAGCTAAAGATGAAATTGAATTAGATAAAATAATGCAATCTACGGTATATCACTTTCTCAAAGCTATTCAACCAGTATATAATGATTTTATAAATATAAAAATATTGGGAATATTTGGCTTCTTAAGTGTGCTTACTTTAATTGAAGGTTATGATGGTTTGATTAGCAGCAATGTTTGGGGCGCAGTACCCTTATTGCCTGAAGGCTCCTCTGATGATATTTATTTTGAAGACCTATGTAAAAAATTGTACAGATCTCTTCCCAATTAAATGGAGTAGTAAACAATATAACACCAGTTTAATGACAGATGCGCCCGGCATCCTTTTGTTCTTTTATTTCAATTCGGCTTTGTACGACTTTCGCCGACCACGATATTTTTTCCTAAGTCTGGAGCCATAACTGGGTGCCGGAATCATTTTTTAACGTAGCAATCGGACGGTAACCATTTGGGCATGCCGTACCAACTAAACATTAAGATAAAAAATCGCTTCGCAATAGACTTTTCTACAAAACAAATGTATATATAAGCCCCAAAATGTTAGCAAAAAGGGGCTTCACTATTTGGGATGAGGTCAATGGCTTTCTATAAAGACGATACAATCGTGGCAATATCAACTCCCTTGGGCGAGGGGGGGATCGCTGTAATTCGACTGAGCGGATCTGAAGCAATTTCGATTGCTACAAAAGTGTTTAGTGGCAGTGAGGATATTTCGCTTTCAGAAAGTCACCGGGCTCATCATGGGTGGATTGTAGATAAAAATGAACCTATTGATGAAGTAATATTGACGTTGTTTCGAGCTCCTCATTCCTATACAGGTGAAGACGTTGTAGAGATTAGCTGTCATGGCGGAATTTTTGTGAGTCGGCGTATTGTGGACTTGCTTGTCAAAGCAGGAGCAAGACCTGCAGAACCAGGAGAGTTTACCCAAAGAGCCTTTTTTCACAAAAGAATAGATCTCTCTCAAGCAGAAGCCGTACTGGATCTTATCCATGCGAGGACAGAGGCTTCGCGAAGAATAGCAGCATATCAGCTAAAAGGAGGACTTTCTCAACAGTTGAAGCAGATGCGGGAAAGCTTAATAGAAGCCTGTTCCTATCTGGAGATTGAGCTTGATTTTGCTGAAGAAGACATCAAATTTATATCACGAGAGGAGTTGGCTGAAAACCTTCGTTCCATCCATAGGAGAATGAGTGAACTCCTTAAAACTTTTGATCGCGGTAAAGCTTGTCGGGAAGGAATTCGAATGGTCATCGTGGGACGGCCCAACGTGGGTAAATCGAGTATCCTGAACGCTCTACTGGAAAAGGAAAGAGCCATTGTTACTGAGATTCCTGGCACAACGAGAGACACTGTTGAAGATCTACTGGATATTGAAGGACTTCTTTTTGTCGTTACTGATACTGCGGGGATTCACGAGGCTCGGGATCCTGTGGAAAAAGAGGGAGTTCAAAGAACAAAACAGGCCATTGGAACAGCAGATATTCTCTTACTTATTTTTGATGGAAGCGAGCCTCTTACTGCTGAGGACAGAATGATTATTGAACAAATAAAAAATACAGAGAAGAAAACACTTACTGTAATAAACAAAATCGATTTGCCCCAGAAAATAGATGTATCTGAGCTAAAGAAATTAATTCCGAAAGACAATTTTCTAAAATTATCAGCTCTTACCAGAAGAGGGATGAGAAACCTAATCCAGGCTCTAAAACAAAGAGTTTTTGCAGAGGGTATACCTGAGAGTGGAGAAATTGTGCTTACTCGAGTCCGACATAGAGACAGTATTGCCAGAGCAAAAGAGTACATTAAAAATGCAGAAAATTCTTTAAAAAAGGGCATGTCGCAGGAGTTTGTTGCTATGGATCTGAGAGGAGCGTTAGATGCCTTAGGGGAAATCACAGGGCAGACTACAACAGATGATATACTTAATCATATCTTCTCAGAATTTTGCATTGGTAAATAATGTTTCACGTGGAACAACAATAGGGCAGTAAGAAATGGTTTATGACGTAATCGTTGCGGGAGGGGGACACGCAGGATGTGAGGCAGCACTTGCAGCAGCACGAATGGGCGCTAAGACTCTCCTCGTGACAATGAATATTCCTACTATTGCCCAGATGTCATGCAACCCTGCCATTGGCGGACCTGCCAAGGGACATCTGGCTCGGGAGATAGATGCCCTTGGCGGAGAAATGGGTCTGGCAATTGATGAAACAGGTATACAATTCCGTATGCTTAATAAGTCAAAAGGACCGGCGGTCTGGGCTCCTCGGGCTCAAGCCGATAGGCTTGAGTATTCAGTCAGGATGCGTCTTGCACTGGAATCACAGCAAAATTTGCAGATATTTCAAGGAATGGTAGTAAGTGTCTGGCTTAATGGGAATGAGATAGGTGGTGTGGAAACAGAAACAGGGCGTCGGTTTCCGGGAAGGACAGTAATTCTTACCTGTGGAACTTTTTTAAACGGACGGATATATATTGGACTCAAGAGTTTCCCCGCTGGTAGAGTAGGTGAGTTTCCAGCTGTTGGGTTAACAGAAAGTCTGGTAGCACTGGGATTTGAAGCCGGGCGATTAAAAACAGGGACTCCTCCAAGACTCGATGGAAGAACCATTGATTTTTCAAAAACAGAGATTCAACTTGGAGACGAAAACCCCAGACCATTCTCCTATCGTACAAAAAAAATCGAGGTAGAACAGCTTCCCGTTTATTTGACATATACCAATATCAAAACTCATCGCATTTTAGCCTCTGGACTGGACAGGTCTCCTCTTTATACCGGCCAGATTGTTGGAGTAGGCCCACGGTACTGCCCTTCGATAGAGGACAAGATTGTCCGTTTTAAAGAAAAGGAACACCATCAGATTTTCCTGGAGCCTGAAGGCAAGCGGTCAAGAGAGTACTACGTGAACGGTTTTGCTACAAGTCTACCAGAAGATATACAGCTCAAAGCTCTGGCTGCAATCCCTGGTCTGGAGAAAGCCACTGTTACGCGACTTGGTTACGCTATAGAATATGATTTTTTCCCACCTGTTCAGCTTAAACCGACACTTGAGACCAAGCGCGTCCCGGGTCTTTTTTTTGCAGGTCAGATTAATGGAACTTCTGGATACGAGGAGGCTGCTGCCCAGGGTCTTATGGCAGGAATTAATGCAGTATTGAAAATCAGGAAAGAGGAGCCCTTTGTGCTGGACAGATCAGAAGCATATATAGGTGTGCTTATCGATGATCTTGTAACAAAGGGAACAAACGAACCCTATCGTCTTTTCACCTCCCGGGCTGAATACAGATTGCTTCTTCGTCAGGACAATGCAGATATTCGATTGATGCACTACGGCCACCGGTTTGGTCTTATCCCGGATGAGATGATAGCTCGTCTGGAGCGAAAAGAAATATTAATCCAGAATGTCATCAAGACCATGCATGGAATCAAAATTTCACCAGATGAAATTAATTCTATTCTTGAAAATTTAGGCACGGCTCCGATTCAATCGCGACAGAGTCTCTACAAGATATTAAAAAGGCCCCAGGTGAGACTTAAAAATCTCCGAAAAATTCCAGAGATAGAGAATATGTTAACGTCTCTAGGTGATTTGCTCGACGAAGTTGTAGAACAGGTAGAGATAGAGGTCAAATATGAGGGGTATTTCAACCGCCAGAGAGAACAGGTGGAAAAATTCAAAAAGATGGAAGAGAAACGAATTCCCCCTGATTTTGACTACCACACTCTTTCCACCATTTCTAAAGAAGCAAGAGAAAAGCTCAATAAAATTCGTCCTCTTTCTCTTGGTCAGGCAGCGCGCATATCAGGGGTTTCTCCCGCTGACATATCTGTTTTAGCCGTTCTTTTGGAAAAAAGTTAGTTAAGAGAAAACGGTGAGCATGTGTCAATCATTCAGGATTGGAGGTACGTTTAAAGCTAAAAGTAAAGAGTGTTTCACGTGGAACAGATTGAACTTCTGAGGACAGCGCTGGAGCAGAGTAAAATTGATATTTATCCAGAACTGATTGAGCTGTTTGCAAAATACAGGGAAATGTTGCTTTCCTGGAACAGAAAGGTTAATCTGATTTCGAAGAGAGATGAAGAACGAATTGTTGAGAGACATTTCCTCGAGTCAGCAGGACTGGTCGAAACCGTTTCATTCCCTTTCGGTTCGAGGGTTATCGACCTTGGATCAGGAGCCGGGTTTCCGGGAATTCCAATAAAGTTGGTGCGGCCTGATCTTAAGGTAGTCCTTGTAGAATCAAAGAGAAAAAAAGTTTTGTTTCTCCGACAGGTCATCGAGAAGCTTTCCCTTCAGAGAATAGATGTAGTACAGGGAAGAATTGAGGAAATGGAAGGCAGGATTGTGCCAGCTGATTTTGTTCTCACTCGTTCTGTGGCTGATCTTTCAACTCTGGTGAAGTGGTGCAGGAATTATTTAAGGATGCCGGGAGGAAAACTTATTGCCATTAAAGGTCCCAATGTTCTGAAAGAAATAGATTGTTTGGAAAGGGAAACTTCTTTTCCAGGAATAGAGTTGAAAAAGGTGCGGCTGGTTAAATATAATCCCTTTCCAGCTTTATCTCGAGCAAGAGAGAGCTTTGTGGTTATCATAGAGAGAACATAATTTCTTATAATTCAAACACTTAACCAATGTCAATAGAAAAAATTAAATTCAGTATAAAGAAATCTTCTCAGTACGGTTTGCTATATAGTAAAATATTGTCAGAAAGTAATGTTTCTCTTAAAGGGCTCTCTGGTTCTTTGAAATCTCTTCTCATCTCTCTTATAGGAGAAGAAACAAAACGTCCCCTGCTTGTGGTTTTCCCCGAACATGAGGAAGCAGAATCAACGGCAGAGGAGTTATCTTCTCTATTCACAGAGGAGGAAGTGGCTTTCTTCCCTGGCGGAGAAGAGGATCCAGAAAGCCCTTTGATCTTAAACACTCGGAGAGCAAGCTCCCAGATGAGAGCTCTCCGGGATCTTCTTGAAAATAAATTAAAAATAATTCTTGTTGCACCAGATGGTCTTGCACATCCTTTCCCTTCTCCAGATGACATTAAAAATCGATGGATAAAACTTTCCCCCGGCATTCATCAAAATTTGTATGAACTTGTAGAAGAATTGATTGACTTTGGCTATACCAGAGAGAGTGTAGTAGAAAGACCTGGAGAGATCAGTCTGCGAGGAGGAATTTTAGATATTTTCCCTTACACTGGTGAAGAACCTCAGAGAGTGGAATTCTTTGGTGATCGGGTAGAATCTATTCGTATTTTTGATGTAGCTACTCAGCTTTCAATTAGAAAGGGAGGATCCCTTTTTCTAATGCCTTCTCCTTCTGCCTGGAAGGAGAGGTCCTGTTCCATTTTTTCTTATCTTCCTTCCGATTCTTTACTCCTTTTGGAAGACCCCGAGCTTGTTCTGGCAAAAATAGAAAAGGAGTGCTTGAGAGGAGAGAAAAAACTTATTGATGTAAAGATGCTCAGGGAAGCCATTTTAAATTATCAGACAATATCTTTTTATACTCTTTCTTTTCCGAACGAGGTTCTGGATTTTGGCGGACGAACTCTGCGTAAACTGGGAAGAACAGTAACTGAAATAAGAGAGAACCTGTCCTCACTTTGCGATACCCACCAGAAAGTTTTTCTCCTCTGTGAAAAACAAAATCAGGTAGATAGAATTAGGGAATTTCTTGAACTGAACGAGGAACCTGTTCCAGGAATAGAAATAGATACAGCTTTTATACACCAGGGTTTTGACCTGCCTTCGGCAGGTATTGCTGTTTGTACTGAAAGTGATCTTTTTGGACGAGTTAGAAGAAGAACGAGAAGACAGAGGTTCCGTTCGGGCGTTCCAATTCGGAAACTCTCGGCTTTGAAACGTGGGGATTTTGTCGTACACATTGATCATGGTATTGGCAAGTATCAAGGCCTTGAAAAAATTTCTGTAAGGGGTGCTGAGAGGGAGTGTCTGGCCCTTCTTTATCAGGGAGGAGATAAGCTCTACGTTCCCGTAGAACGGATGGACCGAATACAGAAATATGCAGGCAGAGAGGGAGTGCAGCCAGCTTTAAACAGATTAGGGACCAATCAATGGGAAAAAACAAAAGCCAGGACAAAAGAGTCAATAAAAAATATTGCCAAAGAGCTCATTGACCTCTATTCTGCACGACAGGCTCTGCCAGGGTTTGCCTTTTCCTCTGATACACCATGGCAGAAGGAGTTGGAAGCGACTTTCCCGTACGAAGAGACACCTGATCAGGCAAGGGCAGTTGAAGAAGTCAAGAAGGATATGGAGCAGCCCAGACCAATGGATAGGCTTGTCTGTGGAGATGTAGGGTACGGTAAAACAGAAGTTGCTGTGCGAGCGGCTTTCAAGGCAGTAACCGAAGGCAAGCAAGTTGCCATGCTTGTACCTACAACTATTCTGGCACAACAGCACTTACGAACTTTTCAGGATCGTCTGTCACGTTTTCCAGTTATTATTGAGGTTCTCTCCCGGTTCCGCTCCAGAAAAGAACAGAAAGAGATTATCGAGAAGTTGAAGCGAGGAGAAATTGATATTATAATAGGTACGCATCGTTTGCTTTCAAAAGATGTGGAGTTTAAAGATCTGGGGCTTTTGATTATTGATGAAGAACAGAGGTTCGGTGTTCGTCAAAAAGAGCGGTTGAAAACATTGCGGAAAACGGTGGATGTTCTTGCTCTATCCGCTACCCCAATTCCCAGAACTCTTCACCTTTCCCTTGTTGGAATAAGAGATATGTCGCTCATCAACACACCTCCAAAAGATCGTTTTCCAATTATAACAGAAGTTGTCCCATTTGGCAAAGAAATAATAGCAGAAGCCATTGAGGAAGAGATGGCGAGAGGAGGCCAGATATTTTTTGTTCACAACCGTATTCAGTCGATATACGGAATAGCTCGTATGGTACGCCAACTGGTACCTGGAATCCGATTAGCCGTAGCTCATGGGAAAATGGAAAGTAGTGATCTTGAAAAAGTAATGTTAGATTTTATTGAAAGAAAATACGACTGTCTTGTATCTACAATGATAATTGAGTCAGGTCTTGATTTACCAAACGTAAATACCCTCATTGTAAACAGAGCAGATCGCCTTGGTCTGGCTCAACTCTATCAACTCAGGGGAAGAGTGGGGCGTTCAGATAGACATGCCCGTGCATATCTTTTAACACCGCCTTTTCATCTTCTCACCGAGGAGGCAATAAAGAGACTGAGGACAATAGAAGAATTTACTGAACTGGGATCTGGATTTCAGATAGCCCTACGCGATCTGGAGATTCGAGGAGCTGGAAATTTGTTAGGAGTGGAACAAAGTGGAATGATGGAAGCGGTAGGATTTGATCTTTACACGAAACTAATAGAGGAAGCGGTTAATGAATTGAAAGAAGGAGAAAAGATTGGAGAAGAGATTCCTCCCTCAATAGAATGCCGGGTCGATTTTGATGGAGCAGCTTATCTGCCGGACTCGTATATTGATGACGAGAATTTACGGGTTAATCTCTATCGCAGGCTGTCAATGATTCAATCGCTTTCGGAAATTGATAGTTTCCATAGTGAACTTCGAGATAGATTTGGTTCTGTACCTGCTGAAGTGCAAAATCTTCTTGAGATTACTCATTTACGGCTGCTTGGTCAGGAAAAGAAACTTAAAAGGATTATTATTAGAGACTCAACTCTTCAAATATTTTTTGATGAAACGTGGGTTCACACTTTCCCCACACCGGGTCATATTTCTGAATATCTTCGCTCCACAATTCAATCTTCGCCGGTACCCATTCGTTTTATCCATGGTAAAGAGTTTGGGCTTCGAGTTTCAATCCCACAAGAAGAACCGTTTTCTTTCACGAAAAAGTTGTTGCAAAGCTGGGTATAGTTCATTATATTTTCTAATCCGAATACTTTATCCAGATTGAAGAGCTGAGATTTTGCTAAAGGAGGCTTATGATGCGTAATAAAATATTTATTGGAGGGGTTGTACTTTTTTTGTTTTCGATCCTGATTTTTCAATGTACGAGACGTGGCCCTATTGTTGCCCAAATTGGAAGGAACGAAGTGATTACGCTTAAGGAGTTCAAAGATGCTTTTTCAAAAGGAAAATCCAATAGGGTGTTGTCCTCCTATAAGTTGTCAGATTTGCAGCGATACTTAGATCAGATGATTGATCAGCGCATAAAAGTTATGGCGGCTTACGAGAAAGGGCTGGACAAAGACTATTTTGTTAATCGAAAAGTAAGACCTGTCCGGGACCATTTTCTACTTAAAAGACTCTACGAAATAGAAATAATTGATCCTGTGATAAAAGAATCTGATATACGGGATTTTTATAATCATACAGGAAAGGAAGTAGAAGTTCGGGCAATTTTATTCCGAGTTCCTTTCAGAGCTAAACCCGAAGTAGAAAAGAAAGTGAAAGCGAGAGCAGATTCGGTTCTTAAATTAATCCGAGCTGGAGAGGATTTCTCCGCACTTGCAAGGAAATACTCAGATGATAAAGAATCTGCTGAGAAAGGCGGTTTTCTTGGCGCACTTTTATGGACGCGAGCTAACGATCCCCTTCTCCGCACAGCCTTTTCTCTAAAGGTCGGACAGCTTTCCGATGTTATTAAAAGCAGAAGAGGCTATACTATAATGAAAGTAGAGGGTATTAGAAAGAGAAAACGTGAACCTTATGAAAAGGCCAGAAGGAAAATTTCTGAAGAATTAAGAAAAGAAAAAAGAAAAATTCTTAGAAGAAGAGCCAATGAATATATTGATAATGTTATGAAAGAAAATCAGGTTCAATGGCATGATGATGAAATAGCAGCCCTTTTGAATAGATTAAAAAGTGTGAAAGATCCATGGAAGAATGTTGTGCAGGATAGTATAAATAACTTTAGTCCTGAAGAGAAGCAAAAAGTTTTAGTCCAGTACAAAGATGGCAAGATCTCTGTTCAGGATTTTCAGGAAAAGCTTTCGTCTTTTCCCTCATATGGCAGAGTTCCCATAAATGACAAGAAAAGAACCAAAGAGCTTATAAAACAATGGCTAATCACTACCCTGCTTGTAAAGAAAGCTCTAAGTAAGGGACTGGATAAGGATCCCGTTGTAGTCAATGCTGTTAAAAAAGCCCAGGGAAAAGAGATGGTAAATCTTCTTGTTAACCGTGATATTGTGGGCGAAGTCGCAGTTACCGATGCAGATCTGAAACAGTATTACGAAGAAAATAAAAACAAGTATGTAGAACAGGAAAAGGTAAATGTTCAGGAGATTCTTGTTAAAGACAAAAATCTGGCCAATAAAATCGTGAAGTTGGCTAAGGCCGGAAAAGATTTTGGCAAGCTGGCCAAGAAATATACTGAAAGGCCTGGTTTTAAAAAGAAGAAAGGAGTGTTGGGTTACTTTAGGCGGGGCCGATGGGGTATTATTGGTGAAAAGGCTTTTGAACTCAAGGTTGGTGAAATTGCAGGTCCCATCGTAATGCCATGGGGCAGCAGCCAGAGATATTCTATAATTAAACTTTTAGGCAAGAAACCTCCTAAGCAGAAACCGTTCAATGCTGTAGAAAAACAAGTCAGGCACGATTTTATCAACGATGTTAGGAAAAAACGTGAGGCTGATTGGCTTAGTAAGAAGAGAAAAGAACTCGGCGTTAAGATATATACAAAGGTGTTGAAAAGTGCTTTTCGCAAATCGTGATAAAATAAAAAAGGGGGGAAAACGATTCCCTTTCCTTCTTATTGGCGTAGTTCTTCTATTTTCTGGAGATTGTAGAAAGCGGCTCGCTGATGACCAGATTGTTGCTCGTGTGGGAGACGTTGTACTTACTAAGGATGCCATGAAAAGGGAAATAGGATGGGAGGGGATGAGACCAGAGCAGGAAAATGAGTTTGTTGATCGTTGGGTTAATCGTGAGCTTCTTTTTCAGGAAGCAAAACGTCTGGGGTTAGATAAAGATGCTGAACTCAACTGGCAGCTGGAATTAGTAAAAAAAGAATACCTCATCAACAAATTACTGGAGAGAACTTTTGCAAAGAAAGTTAAAATTACAGATGACGAAGTGAAATCTTATTATGAAAAGCATGGGGATCTGTTTAAGGTCACAGAAGATGAGGTTAGAGCTCTTCATATTTTGACAAAAACGAAAGCAGAAGCGGATCTTGCACTCAAGGAGATTCGAGCCGGTAAGCCTTTTAGTGAAGTGGCTAAAGAGCATTCTATAGGGATTTTCCGTAAAAAAGGGGGAGATATGGGTTTTTTTAAAAGGAGGGACGTGATCCCTGAAGTGGCCCGTTTTGCCTTTCGTTTACCTGAGGGCAAAGTATCGCCTGTTTTTCACAGCAGCTATGGGTATCATATTTTAAAAGTGCTTAAGAGACGAAGGAAAGGAGAAATAAAAGACTTATCCGATGTTAGGAAAGAAATAATACAGAGTTTACGAGTCAGTAAAGAGCGCTCGGTTTATTACGATTTGCTGTTCCAATTGCAGAACAAAACAAAAGTTTATGTGATTGCTCCTGAAAATTCAACTGGGCAAAGAGACACACTGACTGTTAGAAATAAACAGAAAAATTTTGAGGAATCAAGAAAGTGAAAAAAAAGCTCTTTTTTATTAAAGTTTTAATAACGGCTATATTATTAGTAAGTTCTACAATGTTGCTGGCTCAACAGGTATTGGATGGGATTGCCGCTATTGTAGGCGATGAAATTATACTTCGCACAGAACTGCTTCAGACAGCGCAAGGTTTTGCCATACAGATGGGTATTGATCCGGCGACTCAGCCAAAGAAATTTGCAAAATTAAAAAAAGATGTATTAAATAATCTTATTAACGAGAAAGTTCTTCTGGCAAAGGCTAAAGAGGATACGATAACTGTGGATGACCAGCGGGTAGAAGCTGCACTTGAAGGAAGAATTCAGGAGCTTATTAAAAGATTGGGATCAAAAGAAAAGGTAGAAGCATATTTTGGAGCACCTATTAATAAGATCAAAAGAGATTATAGAGAAGATATCCGGGATCAGCTTATTGTTCAAACTCTTCAACAAAAGAAACTTGGAACTGTCCAGATTTCCCGCTCTGAGGTAAAAAAATTTTATAAGACAATGAAAGACAGTTTGCCGGAACGGAAACCCATGGTAAAACTCAGGCACATTTTATTAGAAGTTCGACCCGGGAAGAAAGCCAGAGAGCGAGCCATGGCACAGATCCGGGAAGTCCAGAGTAAGTTGCGCCAGGGAGAGAGTTTTGAAAAATTGGCCAAACAATATTCAGAAGACCCTGCCACTGCTGGGAGGGGAGGGGATCTGGGTTTTGTGGAAAGGGGAACTTTGTTTCATTCCTTTGAGGAAACTGCCTTTAGTTTAAAACCTGGAGAAATTTCTGATGTTGTGGAAACGCCTGTGGGTCTTCATCTTATTCAGATGATTGAAAAACGGGGGGATAAGGTTCGAGTTCGTCATATTCTTATACGGTTAGAGACTACTCCGCAGGACGAAAAAGCTGTAATAGATACGTTGAACATGATAAGAAACAAAACCCTGGCTGGAGAGGATTTCGCTAAACTGGCTAAAGAATATTCCCAGGATACTTCCACAAAGGAACAGGGCGGTGATCTGGGATGGATGCCTCTGGAACAACTCCAGATAGAGGCCTTTAAGAATGCCGTAGATACGCTGAAAACAGGTCAAATCAGTCGTCCTTTCAAAACACGATTTGGTTATCATATTGTAAAGTTAGAAGGGAAGAAAACAGCGAGAAAATTTTCTCTGAAAGAGGACTGGGATCAAATACGAGAGTGGGCACTGAATGCTAAAAGACAGAGAATTCTCAATCAGTGGATTAATGACTTGAAAAAAAATATTTACATTGAAATTAAGAAGGGTGTATTGTGATATTTTGATTCTTTCGCTTTTATCGATAACCTTTTTGTTGCTGCGTTCCCAGTTTAAAACTTTCTTTGGTTTCTTAATAGCCCTTCGACTTTTATAAAAATTCAATTATAATGACCTAACGCGGTAAAGGGTCCTTGTCAGGATATCTCCACGCAAGAAAATGACGGGACTGTAACGGCTTAGTTTTCTGGGTATCGGCGCTAAGCCTTTATAGTCTTTTTAATGATATGGAGGGATACGCATGGAGAAACGAGCAAAGTTTTCACTATGGTTTTATCTGTTTACGTTTTTGTTTATACTTCTTATTGAGTCTGCATTATTCTCTGGTAACGCAGCGAAAGAGATTTCTTATAAGGAATTCAGGGATCTTCTTGAACAGAATAAGATTGAAAGTGTGATTATTCGATCCAATAAAATTTTTGGACTGATGAAAGCTTCGAGCACTGCAAAAACAGTAACAGCAAACAAAAAAATGGGTAAGGAAAATAGAACATTCAAGCCAGTAAGAAAACATACTCCTTGGAGATTAAAAATAGCTGAACACGAAGAAGAACGAAAACGACAGTTTATGGTTGTACGTCTTAACGACAGTAAATTGCTGGAAGATCTCCAGGCTCATGGTGTTGATTATCGAGGCAAATTAGAATCAGACTGGTTGAGAAATCTTTTTCTGGATTGGATTATTCCCTTCGTTTTACTCTTTTTCATCTGGGGAGTTGTCTTTAAACGTATGGGAGCTGGTGCAAGTGCTTTGAATATTGGCAAAAACAAAGCGAAAATATATGCTGAGGATCCCAAAACCCGTGTAACCTTCCGCGATGTTGCCGGTATTGACGAAGCTGTTGAAGAAGTCAAAGAGGTTGTTGAATTCTTAAGAAATCCAGCTAAGTTCACACGTCTGGGAGCAAAGTTACCAAAAGGAGTTTTGTTAGTTGGGCCACCAGGAACAGGGAAAACCCTGTTGGCCAAAGCAGTTGCTGGAGAAGCAGGAGTTCCTTTTTTCAGCATAAGTGGTTCTGATTTTGTAGAAATGTTTGTAGGTGTGGGTGCAGCACGTGTGCGTGATCTATTTGCTGCTGCAAAGGCAAAAGCCCCCTGTATTATTTTTATTGATGAAATTGATGCTATTGGGAAAAGCCGGGGACGAGGTGTGTTCACTGGTGGATTTGATGAGCGGGAAAATACACTAAATCAATTGCTCGTAGAAATGGATGGTTTTGATCCTGGGCTTGGTATCATTATAATGGGTGCTACGAATCGTGCCGATGTACTTGATCCTGCTTTGCTGAGGCCGGGACGTTTTGATCGTCAAATTCTGGTAGATCGGCCTGATTTCAACGGACGTATAGAGATATTTAAGGTACATACTCGTGAGCTTGTATTGGATACGGAAATAGATTTGCACAATCTTGCAGCTCTAACTCCAGGCTTTGCTGGTGCAGAAATTGCCAATGTGTGTAACGAAGCCGCTTTGCTCGCTTCCCGGAAGGGACGAAATAAAATTAAAATGGAAGATTTTCATGAAGCTATTGAACGAGTAATAGCAGGATTGGAAAAAAGAAATAAACTTATCAATCCCCATGAGCGACAGATAATTGCATACCATGAATCAGGTCATGCAATAGTAGGTCATTTTACACCTGGTGCAGATCCTGTACAAAAAGTATCCATTGTACCTCGTGGTTTAGGTGCTCTGGGTTATACCATACAAACGCCGCTGGAAGACAGATATTTAATGTCACGCTCTGAGCTGATTGGCAAAATAAAAGGACTTTTGGGTGGAAGAGCCAGTGAGGAAATTGTGTTTGGGGAAATATCCACTGGAGCTTCGAATGACTTAGAAAGAGCATCGAAAATAGCAAGGGATATGATCAAGACTTATGGTATGGGCAAAAGGCTTCCCAACGTCTCTTTTGTGGAACAAAATCAGGGAGGTTTTTTAGGTCAGGAACCAAACATAGCGCATCATTCCGAAAAAGTGGATCAGGTTATAGATGAGGAAGTCCTGGAAATAATAAACACCTGTTTTGATGAAGCTAAGAAACTACTTACAGAGAAACGTGACAAGTTGGATAAAATGGCGCAGACACTGCTTGAAAAAGAAGTGATCGATGAGAAAGAAATAATTGAAATATTAGGACCAAGACCTATTAATACAGGAAAATTACAGAAAATAGAAGACAACTAAATAGGATTGCCTCCACAATATTGAACCCGCAAATTTATTCTTATTGTCATAAAGTAAGAGCAAGTGCGCCGAGAATTCCAAGTAAAATAAGAAGAATTTTTCTCCGGGGAAGACTCTCCGAGAAAATAGTGTGTCCTGCAAGAGCAGAAAGCGCTATCAATCCTATAGTTATAAAAGGAAAAGAAACATAAGCAGCTACTCGTCCAAGTGTTTTTAGGAGGAAAAAGCTGGAAAAGAAATTTGGAATTCCCATAATTAATCCTGCAAAGATAT
>CAYYPT010000002.1:0-3364 GCA_964473625.1 uncultured bacterium
GTAGAGAATCGGTAAGTTTTCCGGGTGGAAGCCGAAGTAATTATGTAAACACTTTCAGGTATAAATGAATAGTATGATAATGCAATTTCGAAAGAAATATAAGAAGGTTTATAAATGCGATTAGCAATTTCAAATAAAACACTTTCTTTTAACTCCAGATCCGAGAAAATGTAATGGCCTCTAATAACCTTTTTTATATATCCTTTTTCTTGCCATTCATTCAATCTTCTTCGCTGAAAATTACTATCTACTTTTCTTATTTCACTCAGAGAAAAAACAGAAAATGGTTTTAACTTTTCTTTAAAATCCATGAATCGCATTATTTTTCTCCAAAACGTTATTTACAGCATTTTCGAGAAATATTATACATATTAATCTCCTTAATTGCAAATAGTTTTTCAGATCATCACTCGGTTTAATTGTAGTCCTCCATTATTTTCTTGTCTTCCTTCATCAAATCCCCAGCGATTTCTTCCATATTAGTTTCTTTCCAGAACGGGAGTTTTTTGTGGGTTTCCAGATATTTCAGGGGGATAGGATGAGTTCCAATAACAACCGGAATTTTGTAATAGTTTTCTATAAACTGTTTGAAATGACGAATGTACGGACAGGGAGGATATCCTACAACAAGCCCCGTAGCAAGATGGATTACTTCAGCTCCGTTTTTTACCATTTCTGCAGGAACATATTCAACATTTCCGCCGGGACAGCCTCCGCATGTGGAATAACCAACCAATACCAATTCTTCATCCTTGGGATATTGAGCAAACCCTCCTACATGGTCACGCATCGACCTCAAACATTTTCCTCCTCCGCAGTGTTGATAGCGTGCGCAGATAATAATTCCTATCTTTTTCATAATATTACCCCTTTGATTAATAAATTACCAGCGCTAAATTTTCTTAAGCCGTTTTGTCCAGATTACCCCTAAGCTGCAGCCAATTACATAGTAGGGGAAATCCAGCCAGGTGAAAGATATACCTATGAGGCTTCGTCCGATAAAAGTGGAGCGGACCACTTCAAGAAAATAGGGATGCCACAATTGAAGAAACTCAAGGAGAGAAGTTATTCCCAAAACCAGTAATGCAATTCTAAACTCTGAAGTTCTTGGCCAGACAAGAGCCAGCATAAGACACCAGAAGATTTCATAGAGCATGCCGCCTGCATAATCATTAAACCACCATGCATCCGGACCACAGTAGAATTTAGTGGCAAACCCAAGTGGTATAATGAATAGTAATGAAAGTATAACTCTTATCCTGAAAATCTTAATTTCTTTCCGGGGATTCACAGGAATTACTTTCCTTTTCTAATTCTGAATTTCTGGTAGAATTTTGTTCTTTTGTAAAATTGCGGCAGAGTTAAAAACTTCTTTTTGATGGGACTTTCTCTATGAGGGAAAATGCCCTTTTTTACGAATCGCGTATCTTCAATAGAATAAAATGCTTTTGGATTATGTTTGTGAATAATTTCTATGACTTCCTGAAGGTGACTTCGATTTATAACCATGAAAATAATATTAACCTTGCCTTTACTCCCTTCTGCATCAACATTTGTTACACCAAAACCTCTTTTCCTTAATTTGTCGACCAATATATGTGCATCTTTTGCAGTAATTACCCGAATAACTAATCTGCCAACTGCTAATTTCTCTTCAATATGAATTCCAATGAAATTTCCCATTGCAAAACCGCTGGCATACGCCACATAACAGAAAATGTTATTTAGATTTTTCATAATCTGCCCAATAGCAGCCAGCCAGATCAACACTTCAAAAAACCCGAGCAGTGGAGCTATTAACTTGTTCCCTTTGGAAACAAACATAATTCGTACAGTGCCTATGGTAACATCGCAAATGCGTGCAAAAAATATTAAAATAGGCAGAATTACCCACTTAAATATTTCAGAATCGAACAGTGAAGCAATGTGCATGTTGCCGGGTTCCTTATATTATTCGATAACTTCTTATATGTATGGTAAAAATGACAAAATTCAAAGGAAAAGTCCTTCTCAGAAATGAGAAGGACTTTGTTTATTACCCCATAGGAAAATCTTTAACTCCTGTTTGGTCCCTTGGGTTTTTTTACTTTCTTGGGTGGATTCTTTTTCAACTCTGTGAGAATATATTTCACAGCTCTCTCAATCATAGGTTCATGGCCAGCCTGTATCAGGGTGGGATCGTCAAATACCTCAATATCGGGTTTGACACCATAATATTCCACATCCCATTTCCCTTCACGATTTACGTAAGCAAAAGAAGGAACAGATATGCTGCCACCATCTACAAAACGAGGGCTCCAACTGTAGCCTACAAGCCCTCCCCATGTAGTTTGCCCCATAAGAGGACCAAGTTTCATAGTCCGGAAATAGGCTGGAAAAGCATCGCCACCCGAAGAGGAACGACCGTTGATCAACATGACCTTTGGTCCTTCATTAACAAAAGTTGGTGTAGTCTGAAGCTGTAGATAACGCACTGCCCAGTAGTTGAGCAAAGGATGGGACAAGTCAAAAACCATTGGTGCGGGCAGAGAGCCACCACCGTTGTATCGTTCGTCTATTATAAGACCTTCTTTTGTAGATTGCTCGAACCATCCCTGATAAAATCTCTTAAAACCTTCAAAAGAAGTATTGGGAACATAGATATAACCGATCTTACCACCTGATAAACTGTCCACAATTGCCCTGTTGTGCTCTACCCATTGAAGATGGCGAAGTGCCAGTTCTGAGGCTACCGGTCTTACAACTACTTTACGAGCCCCATTTTCAGTGGGTTTGCTGTTAATTAACAATGTTACTTGAACGTCTGCTTTATTTTCCAGAAATCGGTATGGATTTTCATCTGTATGAATGATTTTATCATCTATCCCAATTAAATATTCGCCAGCCTTTACGTTTATCCCGGGCTCTGTTAAGGGGGAACGCATTGATTTGTCCCAGTTTTCTCCGGGAAAAATTTTTGCTATTTTATAGAACTTACCATCCGGTACCAGTTCGCATCCGAGTACGCCTACGGGTACACGTTTAACTTTTTCCATATCACCTGAGAAAACATAGGTGTGCCCACAATTTAGCTCACCAATCATTTCACCAATGAGGTAATCCAGATCTGTACGGTTTGCAACGTAAGGAACCAACACGGCGTATTTCTCGTAAATTTTCTTCCAGTCTACACCATGCATTCCAGGATCGTAAAACCAATCTTTCATAATTCTCCAGGCGTCTTTGAATATCTGTGCCCATTCAACAGTTGGTACTATCTTCATCTCCATTTTCTTGAGATTAAGTTTACCCTCACCTGGTTTCAGATTGGGTTTAATATCTGCAATGCCGTATGTATTTCCACTCCTATAGATAAACTTCTTTC
>CAYYPT010000002.1:3464-33932 GCA_964473625.1 uncultured bacterium
CCATCCGGGTCAAAGACAGGATCATACTCATCCTCTCTATCACTTGTTAGTTGAAAAGTCTTTTCTTGGTCAAGTGAATAAAGCCAGATGGATGTCATGTGATTCTCCGAATCTTTGGCATAAACTACCCAGCGATTGTCCGGTGACCACCTGTATCCTGTAATAGAAGAATAAACACCACGATCAACAAGTTTAATTTTCTTAGACTCAACATCAAGAATACGCAGTCGATTTATTTTGTCAACAATAGCTATTTTTTTGCTGTCCGGAGACCATCTGTACCCTGTAATCCAGGCGCCCGTATTTTTTGTAACCTGGACAGGAGCTTCATCGCTGTTGTATTTCTGCAGAAAAAGTTCGTACTCTCCCGGCTTTTCTGAAAGGTAAGATATGGTCTTGCCGTCAGGTGACCAGTCTACACTCATCTCTCGAATGCCCTCTGTCTCAGTAATATTTCTTATGTCACCGTATTTTTCAGGTACAGTGAAAATATCTCCCCGTGCTGAGAAAATTGCCCGTTTGCCAGAGGGAGAGATTGTAAAACTATCAACAAACTTAGCCACATTTTTATAAACAGCTCTGGCGTAAGGTTTATCATCATTTATTTCTATAGAGATCTTGTTATATTTTTCTGTCTTTGGGTCAAGAAAATATATATAACCTCCATTTTCGAAAACTATTCCACCCTTACCGCGGCTCGGCCAAAGGCAATCATACTTGGTAAAATGTGTAATCTGCCGGATATTTTTTGTTTTCAGATTGTAGGCAAAAATATTTAATATCCGCGGTTCATTTGAATTCACACTTTTCCTATCAGATGTAAAATAGATTGTGCTGTCAACCCACATAGGGAAATTGTCCGTGCCAGGATAAGTAGTAAGCTGCTCAATAGTATTTGCCTTTAAATCATATATCCAGACATCCTGGGCACGACCTGCCTTATACCGTTTCCATGTACGAAATTCCCGCGATTTTATGTCATAGGCAAGTTTGGTACCGTCAGGAGACAAAGTAGCCGGCCCACCTTCTGGAATCTGAAGAGGCTGTTCCAGACTTTCATGAAATGGATCTACTAAAAAATATCTGCTGACCCGGCGGCCGTAAGGAGTACGGTTTGAACGAATAAGTATCTTCTTCCCGTCTGGAGTCCAATCTATGGGAATGTTATCCCAACCGCCTCGTGGTGGCATCTGACCCACATCGGGATAAAAAGTAAGTTGCTTAGGAACACCTCCTTCAGATGGAATAATGTAGATTTCCCGTGTACCAGAATATTCACCAGAAAAAGCAATCCATTTACCATCGGGTGAAAATTGAGGGAAAAGTTCAAGCCCTTTAAAAGAAGTGAGTTTTCTTGCCACTCCGCCATGTAGAGAAACTATCCAGATATCGCCTGCATAGACAAAAGCTATTTTATCGTTCCAAATGTGTGGTTGTCTGAGCAGACGTGCTTCTTCGGCCTGGACAATAGATACAAAAACGAAAAAGACTAAGAGCAAAATAGAAAACAGCTTTTTCATAGCACTACTCCTTCTTATTAAACTATAATAATAACCAAAGTTATTATTTTTAATACGAAAATCAAGTGGAAAAAGTTTTTTATGAATGCCCATTTTTCGAAGTTTATTCAGACAATTTAGTCCAATCATGTTGTAAAACTATTCCAGAAAGTAGTCTTTTTCCCACAACCTCAAAACCTCACCGATAAAATAGATGGAACCTGTCCCGCAAATCATATCGCTGTTTTTTGCAAAACTAATCGCTTTTTCCCATGCCGTTTTGATATTGGGTATTACTTCTATCTTATCGCTCCATTCAGGATACATATCCAGAAGTTTCTTCGGTTTCAGTGCTCTGTCGCTCAGAGGCTTTGTAAGGACAATTTTTTCTGCAAGGGGAGCGATTTTTTGAAACATCTTTCTATAGTTCTTATCTTCTAATACGCCGAAAACTAATATCAATCTATCGTATTGGAAAATTGTTTTTATTGCTCTGACTAAGTTACTTATACCCAGCGGGTTGTGAGCTGAATCCACTAAAAGTTTTGGGTTTTTTTGAAGCAGTTCTAAACGTCCCCTCCAGATTACTTTTTCCATTCCTTGCCGAACAGATTTCTCTGTAATTTTCCATCCATAATTTTTCAGCCACTCTACTGCTAAGAGTGCCAGAATACTATTCTCAATCTGATGACGCCCAAGGAGTTTGAGAGTAAGATTTTTGTAAACAGAACTGCCAGCAACATCAAATCGGTTCCCATCTTCCGAAAGTTTGATGTGGGAAAGTTTTACTGCATCTCTGGCAAAAACAATCGGGACGTTTTTTGCCTTAGCAAATTCAACAAGATATCTCCTTACTTTTTGATTTTTTGTTCCGGCAATGCAGGGAACCTCTCGCTTGAAGATGCCTGCTTTTTCATACGTTATGGATTTCAGGTTATTTCCCAGTATTCGTGTGTGATCTAATCCAATTTCAGTGATTATTGTAAGGAGAGGCACGACAACATTTGTAGCATCAAGACGGCCACCAAGACCTGTTTCAAGAATCGCGACGTCCACTTTCTTTTCTGCAAAATAAAGAAAAGCCATTGCAGTAAGTGTTTCAAAAAAAGAAGCGCCCGTAGCTTCTATATGGGGAATCAAAGTTTTTAGAATCTCCACTACTTTTTCCTCAGTAATGGATTTTCCAGCAATCTTTATTCGTTCACGCATGTCAATAAGATGGGGAGAAGTGTAAAGAGCCGTCTTATACCCAGCTTCTCTTAAAATTGATTCTAAAATAGCTGCAGTGGACCCTTTGCCATTGGTTCCTGCAATATGAATTGAATGGAATCTTTTTTCAGGATGATCCAGCCTTTCAAGAAGATTCTGGATCTGATCAAGACCCAACTTCATACCTTTTTGCCTGCGGCTAAAAAGGTAGGCTTTAGCCTCACGGTAGGTCAATACTATTTACCTCTTTGACTGAACAAAATAAAGGCTAAACTTACTCAGCATCAAAATAACCAAATCACCGTCTCAAAGTCAAGAAAATAATTTTCTGCTTCGGGAATTCCCTGAGTTTATTACGAATTAAGTAACCATTGTCCAAAATCAATCTAAACAATTTTCTTCTATAGGAAAGTTGACAAACTGATTGTTTTTCTCTATATTAGAGATGTAAATCATTAATCCTGGGAACAAAATCATGAGAAAAATTGACCAGCTTTATTTTTTAGAAATTCTACTGACAGGTCTTTTAACTACCTCCTGCTCCTATAGCCAGGTTCCTCAATTCAACAAAATTAGTGCGTTCAACTATCTTAAAAAACAGTGTAATTTTGGCCCCAGAAATCCGGGGTCAGAGGGGCATAGAGAATGTCTTAGGTTTCTCGTGAAAGAGTTTAAACAAACTGCAGACACTGTTATTAAACAACCTTTTATATTTACGAACTCCCGAAATCATAAAACATATATGTTAACCAATATCATTGCTTCTTTTGGGAAAAAGAGCAAACGTATTCTTCTTTCTGCTCATTGGGATACAAGACCCTGGGCGGATCATGATCCTGATTTTAAAAATAGGAATAAGCCAATACTCGGAGCAAATGATGGTGCATCTGGTGTGGCTGTTTTGCTTGAAATTGCAAGGATTATGAAACAGTATCCTCCTCCTGTTGGAGTGGATATTGTATTGTTTGATGGCGAAGATTCTGGTATAGAAGGGAGAGACGAAACATGGTGTGTGGGTTCAAGATACTTCGCAATGAATAAAGAAACCAATTATAATCCTCAGTACGCTATTTTGCTCGATATGATAGGTGATAGGGATCTTCATATACCTGTTGAGGCAAATTCTCAGAAGTATGCACCAGAATTGGTACAAAAAATATGGGGGAAAGCGAGAAAATTAAACTTATTTTCCTTTGATCCCTCAGTAAAATACGAAATTGTAGATGATCATTTAGAACTCCTGAAAGTTGGTATGCCAGCAGTAGACATCATTGATTTTGATTATCCATACTGGCATACTATCCAGGATACTCCAGACAAATGTAGTCCGGAGAGCCTCTGGACAGTAGGAACTGTTATTCTTCATCTAATTTATGAATAGACTAACGTCCTGGATAGAAGTAACCATTCCTGCAGCTTCGGAGTCTTTTGAGCCGGTTGAAAATTTTCTTTTTGAACAGGGAAGCTGCGGTATTGAGGAGGACAAGAAAGTTCTCAAGGGATATTTCCGGGAAGATCTTTTCTCCGAGAAAATTAAGAAACTATTAGAATTTTATATAGAGAACCTTAGAATGATGGGCTTTTCTATAGGAACCCCGGAGTATAGAAATATTCCGGCTGAGGACTGGAACCACAACTGGGAAAAGAATTTTAAACCCATTCAGATTACATCTCGTATTGTGGTAAAACCACCATGGGAGAAATGGAAGAGTAAATCTAACCAGATTATTATTAATATAATTCCAAAGATGGCCTTTGGCACTGGCACGCATGAAACTACTCAGTTACTGCTGGAACTTCTAGAAGTTTACCTTCACCCGTCTGAAACTGTTCTTGACATTGGTACGGGTTCGGGTATTCTCGCAATAGCTGGAGCCAAACTCGGAGCGTCAAGGGTTCTGGGAGTTGAAATTGATAGGAATGCTGTAAAAAACGCAAAGGAAAATATTTTTTACAACAAAGTAGATCATATTGCAGAAATACGTCCCGGTTCAATCGAAACTATTGGCTCAGAAAAGTTCGATCTGGTTTTAGCTAACATTGACCGAATCACCATAACAAACCTCCTACCTAAACTGGGAGGATACATATTACCCGACACCAGATTACTTTTCTCGGGGTTTCTTACAACAGATGAAAAGGAAATGAAAGAAACTTTTTCTGTTTACGGTTATCAGCCTATTGAAACAAAGTCCAAAGGTGAGTGGTTAAGTTTTGTGGTTTGTAGGCCATAATTCCTTAAGGGATTAATTCCATTATGAATTGGGAATTTTGAATTATAAACTATGAAGGAAGTTAGAAAAAAAAGAAGATGTGCAATCCTTTTTAGGGGATAATTCTTTTATGGATTGAAGGGTATAGGGTATAAGCCAAGGGATCCCCCTATAATCCCCCTTTGCGAAAGGGGGATATTGGGGAAAAGGATGGGGGGTAAAGGTTGAAAGTTGAAGTTAAAAGTTGGAGGTAGGGAATGAGGAGTAAGAAGTAATAAAGTAAAAAGTAAAAAGTAAGTAATGAAAAAGTTATTGTTATTATTAAAAGCTCTATGGGGGGATTTGATATTGATTGAATCTAATAAAAAAATTGCTGTTGTTACTCTTGGCTGTCCGAAAAATCAGGTGGATTCCGAAGTAATTGCTGGGGAATTGGTTAGAGGTGGAATGGCTTTGGTTAATGATATTGAGAAGGCCGATACCATTCTTATAAATACCTGCGGCTTTATCGAAGCAGCCAAAAAAGAGTCCATCGAGGCTATCCTTAAAGCAGTGGAACTCAAAAAAAATGGAGGAGAAAGGAAAATAGTAGTTTGTGGTTGTCTGTCCCAGCGATATAAGGGAAAGATTGAAAAGGAAATTCCAGAGGTAGATGCATATTTTGGCGTGGAACCATTTGATGAGGTAGGTCGTTTTCTATTAGGTTCTTCATACGTCTGGGATGAAAAAGCGTTCGGCCGCAGAATTCTTCCAATTTTATCTCATACTGCATATCTAAAGATTGCTGACGGTTGTGACCACGGCTGTACTTTTTGTGCTATTCCAATGATTAAAGGCTCATACAAGAGCCGTTCTATCGATAATCTTATTGATGAAGCTAAAGCACTGGTTAATCGTGGCGTAAAAGAGCTCATCCTTGTAGCCCAGGATACTACAGCGTACGGTTCAGATTTAAAAGACGGAACAGATTTAGTTTCTCTTCTGAAGCAACTTGTTTTGATTGATAACCTGCACTGGATTCGCATCATGTATACTTACCCTGATAGTGTAACTGACGAACTTATTGAAGTTATTTCCCGTGAAGAAAAAATATGCAAGTACCTCGATGTTCCATTTCAACACATTTCTGATTCTGTATTAAAAGCTATGGGAAGAAGAAGTAGAAAAGAATCTATCGAACGTCTTATTACTAAACTCAGAAATATGGTTCCTGGTATTGTTTTGAGAACAACTTTTATTGTGGGTTTCCCAGGTGAGACAGATGAAATGTTTCAAGAACTTGTAGATTTTGTCCAGCGTGCTCGTTTTGAACGTATGGGTGTATTTGTTTATTCTCCTGAAGAAGGAACAAAAGCTTATCATATGAAATCTACTGTTCCCAAAAAAGTAGCTGAGGAGCGTTATCGCATTCTCATGGAAATTCAGAAAGAAATATCTGCTGATATCAATTGTTCTTTAGAATCCAAAACTTTTCCTGTAATAGTAGATGGATATGATAAAAGTCAAGAATTATTTTTTGGAAGAACCCAGGGAGACGCTCCTGATGTTGATCAGACCGTGTGGATAAAAGGGAAAACCTCAATAGGTGAGATTGTGCATGTAAAGATAGAAGGAAGCTCTGCCTACGATCTCATGGGAAGGGTTCTTCAAAACCCGTAAATTTAGGAGAAATAAAAATGAGAACGAAAATAAAGATTGGGATTTGTGGGGTAGTGGTAGTGGGGTTTTTGCTGTTCGGGGAAAAACTTGCTGCTCAGTTACCCGAAGAGAGTAATTTTAGTGCAGAAGGAATTCCTGTATTTTATTATGATATTATAACATTAAAAGCGGATAAACCAGGTAAAACTCTGTTACGAATTTTCACGAAAATTGCCTATGACGAACTTCAGTTTGTCAGGGAAAAAGATCAATTTCAGGCGGGATATGAGCTTTCTACTATTGTTTTTGATAAACAGGGTGGTCAGGTTGGCGGAAAGATTTCGGATAGCAAAATAACAGTGGAGGATTACAAAAAAACTAACTCCAGGAAGGACTTTAGTCTGGGAAGTGCTGAATTTATTCTTTTGCCAGGTGATTATAAGGTTCTTATAGAAATTATGGATAAAGACTCAAAAAAAAGAGGGCGCCAGGAAATAGAAATTAGTGTTCCCGATTATAGTAAGGGTCCTATTAATGTAAGCGGTTTGCTTTTAGCCGATCAGGTTCACATTGATTCCCTGGGGAATTTTGTTCCTGTTCCCAATGTGTTGGGAAATTTTGGGGAGACTCAAAAATCCCTCTATCTCTGGTTCGAAATTTATAACCATATTGATTTAGATTCAGTTAAAATAGTTTGTAAAATAGTAAATGTGAAAGATAAAGTTCTTCTTCAAAAGAAATATTACAAAGCTGTGAAAGGAGAAAAAACGGTTGAAGCGATTAAGATCCCTGGGGGAGAACTTGAAGGTGGACGGTACAATTTGTTGTTGACTGTTGGGGAAGGTAAATCAGTGGTAAAACGGAGTAGAAAAATAAGTGTTCACTGGATGGGAATGCCGGCGTATGCTTACAATCTTGATAACGCGATTGAGCAGTTAAAATATATTGCAAAAGGTAAAGAATTAAAAAAGATGAAAAAATGCCCACCGTCTGAAAAAGAAAAATTTTTCCGGGAATTCTGGCGTTCAAAAGATCCTACACCCGGGACAGAAGAAAATGAGCTTATGGAGGAATATTACCGCAGAGTTGATTATGCCAATGCAAATTTTGGGACCTATATTGCAGGATGGAAAACAGATCGTGGAATGGTTTATATTCTTCTTGGTGCTCCTAATGATGTAGAGCGGCATCCTTTTGAACCAGGATCAAGGCCTTATGAAATATGGTATTATAACAGATTTAATAGAAGACTTATTTTTGTTGATTATTCAGGATTTGGAGAATATCGTCTTGTTACTCCATTGTGGGATATTATAAGATAAATAATAGCAAGAATTTAAAAAAAGAGGATTACCGTGAGAAAACTTTTCCTCGGAATATTTGCTTCAGGTCGAGGGACTAACTTTAAAGCAATTATTGAGGCAATTCAGAATGGACGCCTTGATGCTGAAGTGAAAGTCCTTATCAGCAATAAAGAAAATGCTGGTGCACTTTCTATTGCCAGAGATAACGGTATACCAACGAGTGTGGTTTCCAGACAGAATTTTGCTTCCAGAGATCTTTTTGTAAAAACTCTCCTTTCCACTTTAGAGAAGTACGGTGTAAACTTTATTGCGTTAGCTGGCTATATGAAAAAAATACCTCCTGAGGTTATAGCTGCTTACCGAAATCGTATTCTCAATATTCATCCAGCTATTCTCCCATTGTTTTGTGGAAAAGGAATGTACGGAGATCGTGTTCACAGAGCTGTTCTGGAACAGGGTTGTAAAGTCACAGGAGTAACAGTTCATATTGTTGATGAGGTTTATGATCATGGTCCAATTGTAGCTCAGCAATGTGTTCCTGTTAAAGAAAAGGATACACCTGAAAGTCTGGCAGCTCGCGTTTTGAGAGTTGAGCATGAAATTTATGCAAAAGCGCTTCAGCTTTTTGCTGAGGAAAGAGTTGAAGTGAGAGAAGGAAAAGCCATCATAAAAGAATAAGGGAAAATGGTATCCATAAAGATTTCATATCTGGGATTTATTTTATCTCTCGGCAAGATGGCATTTCTTTTGCTACTTTAACCAAATTATGTAAGTTTTGATTACTATCGGTCTGAAATAGGCCAGTCATATCCATTATTAACATAAAAAATAAAAATACAGAGGAGAAGTAAAAATTGTCCAGAATTGAACGAGCTCTAATTAGCGTGTTTGACAAAACCGGAATAGTAGAATTTGCACAGGAACTGGCCACTTTGGGAATAGAAATCATTTCCACCGGTGGAACTGCAAAGCTACTATTGGAAAATGGAATCAATGTCACTCCTGTGGAAAAAGTGACAGGTTTTCCAGAGATGATGGATGGCCGTGTAAAGACACTTCACCCCAAGATTCACGGGGCCCTTTTAGGACTAAGAGACAACTCTACCCATGCAAATCAGGCCAAAGAATTGGGTATTAAGTGGATCGATCTTGTTGTAGTGAATCTCTATCCTTTTGCGAAAACAATTGCCAGAGATAATGTTGAGTTAGCAGAAGCTATAGAAAATATAGATATTGGTGGACCAACAATGCTGCGGAGTGCAGCAAAAAACTATCAATTTGTGACAGTGATTACAGATCCTGAAGATTATAATAAACTCATAGAAGAAATTAAAAAAACCGGGGGAGTCTCTTTAGAGACAAGGAAGTTGCTTGCAGTCAAGGTGTTTCGCCTGACAGCTGACTATGATGGGGCTGTAGATAAATATCTTTCAGAAATGTTTGCAAATGAGAAAATTCTCAGGCTTAGATATAATCGCGGTGAAGAGCTGCGGTATGGTGAAAACAGTCATCAAAAAGCTACCTTTTTTCTCGACGAGAAAAGTCATGAGCCTTCGGTAGCAAGAGCGAAAGTTCTTCATGGAAAAGCCATGTCATACAATAACTACGTTGACGCCGATGCTGCTCTGGAGGCGGTAAAGGAACTTCAGGGTCAGGTTGGAGTGGCTGTGGTGAAACACACAAATCCATGCGGCTATGCAGTCGGAGCAACTCCAAGAGAAGCTCTTGAAAGGGCATGGGCAGGAGATCCTATTTCAGCATTTGGTTCTGTTATTGCCTGCAATACCAAAGTGGACCTGGCTTTTGCTGAATTTCTCAAAGGGAAAAATGTTAGGCACGTGGGGTATATTGTAAAAGGTGGAAAACTCATTTCCCAGGAACTCCCCAGTAAATTTGTTGAGGTTGTTATTGCTCCTGATTTTGATGATGAAGCTGTTGAGCTTCTTTCAAAAGCAAAAAATCTTCGTATTCTTAAAACAGGTGCTTTAGATATGTCAGAAAGAGAAGTTAAGACCTATCGGAAGATTACAGGTGGAATGCTGGAGATGGATAGAGATATAGAAGTATGGGAAAGATTCGAAACAGTGACTGAAAAATCATTTGGTGAAAGCAAGAAAAAGCTGGCAGAGTTTACATACAAAGCATGTAAATATACAAAATCCAACGCTATTGTACTTGGAAGGGAATACAGACCAGGGTTCTATCAGGTTATTGGAATGGGAGCAGGTCAGCCCAATCGAATTGATTCCCTTCGTAAACTGGCTGTAGCAAAAGCTCTTGAAAATTTACAGATAGAATACGAATTACTCAAAATAGATATTTCTTTTGAAGCTTACTGCCGCGAACAGTTCGGAAACATGGTTTTAGCTTCTGATGCTTTTTTCCCTTTTAATGATACAGTTTACGCTGCTGCAGAAGCCGGCATACGATATATTATCCAACCGGGTGGATCCATACGGGATAGTGATTCAATAGAAGCATGTAATAAAACTGGAATTGCCATGGCATTTACAGGCATGAGACATTTCAGACATTAAACTTTTTGTATACTTCTCGCCGATTCGAGGCGAAGCTTCACTATGGAGTATAATATGGGATTTTCTCTCTGGAGTTTTTTCAACAATGATCTTGCCATTGATCTGGGAACGGCCAATACATTAATCCATGTAAAGGGCAAAGGTATTCTTCTTAATGAGCCCTCTGTTATTGCAGTTAGAAAGGAAGATTATCAGCTATTGGCTGTGGGGCACGAAGCTCGTGGAATGTGGGGTAAAACGCCCGAGGAGATTATCACAGTAAGGCCGATGAAAGATGGAGTCATTGCCGATTTTGATCTAGCCGAAATGATGATCAAAAAGTTTATCCAAAAAGTTCGAATTAAACGCTATCTTCATCCTCTGATGGCTATTTCTATTCCCTCAGGAATTACTGAAGTTGAACGACGTGCCGTAAAAGATTCTGGAGAACGTGCTGGAGCAAGGGAAGTTTATCTTGTAGAAGAGCCAATGGCTGCTGCCATCGGGGTTGATCTTCCTATTGATGAACCTGTTGGAAGTATGGTGGTGGATATAGGCGGAGGTACAACGGAAATAGCTGTTATCGCTATGTCAGGCATAGTCACCAAAATTTCTGTTAGAATTGCGGGTGACGAAATGGACGATAGCATTGTTCAGTATTTTAAAAGGAAACACAATCTCCTCTTAGGTGATATGATGGCTGAACAACTTAAGATGGAAGTTGGTTCTGCAAGGCCTTTTAAAAATGAACGGACAGTTTCTGTCAGAGGTAGAGATATTATTACAGGAATTCCACGAACTGTTGAAGTATCTTCCATGGAAATTCAGGAAGCTCTAGAAGAGCCTGTAAGAGCAATTGTAGAAGCAGTACTTTTAGCCTTAGAAAAAACACCACCAGAACTTTCTTCTGATATATTAGAAAGAGGGATTATCATGACGGGAGGGGGTTCACTTCTCAAAGGTCTGGATGAAAGATTGAGGGAAGAGACGAGTCTTCCAGTAAATCTGGCTGAGGATCCCTTAACAGCGGTAGTGAGAGGAGTGGGAAAAATTCTGGAAAATCTGGATCGGTATAAAAAAATTCTAAATCTTAAAGCTCGCAGATAGGAAAGGGAAATGTCTGTCGACTTTACTCGATTCTGGGAGAGAAGCAAAGATCAGTGGTATCTTGCTGCTGCGATTCTTCTCTCCTTTTTGTTTATGGCTCTGGATCAAACTAGTCCCGTTTTGTTTCTCAAGAAAGAAATTGGCAGTCTGGCAAGAGGCGGTCAAATGATTTTCTCCTGGGGGCCAAGAGTACTGGAACTCCGGAGCGAAAATCAAAGATTGCTTATAAAAGCAGGAAAGCTTTCCCTCCTGGAAAGTCAATATAGAGAGGCTCTTTTGGAAAATCGCCGTCTCCGTAAACTTCTGGGTTTAAAAAAACGGGATGAGTTTGATTTTATCCCTGCTGAGGTAGTAGGCATAAAAACAACAGGTATTCCTGGAATGGTTTATCTCAATGTTGGCTGGAAAGATGGATGCAAGAAGAATATGGTGTTAATGACAGAAAAAGGAGTTGTTGGGAAAATTGTTTCTGTAAGTAAGTCAACTTCAGTGGGAGAGCTTTTGACATCTCCAAATTCCCGTATTAGTGCAAAGGTAGAGAGGAGCAGGGTACTGGGAATTGTACGATGGCTTTACGGAAATGTATGCATCCTCGAAGGAGTGCCCCGGAGTAGCGATGTTAGAACAGGTGATTTGATAATAACATCTGGTTACAGCCAGATTTATCCTTCGGGATTGACTATTGGAAGAGTTTTTAAGGTTACTCAGACTGGGCGAGATCTTTTTCAGAAAGTACTTCTCAGAACTGAAGTCGATTTTGGTACTCTTGAAGAACTGCTGGTCTTGAAAAAACTTCCTCGGGTTCAGGAAAAGGAATAGTTGTTAATGCTGATTTACATTACAGTTTTTATTACTCTTTTTTTGATTGTAGTAGTCCAGTCTACGCTGGTTCCTTTTATTGATGTTAAAGGGATCGCACCAGATCTGATTCTGATTTTTATAGTTTACTGGAGTTGTCCCAGGGGACGCAGACAGGGGGTTGTTTGGGGTTTCCTTGGTGGAATACTTCAGGATTTGGCACTTGGAACCACAGCAGGAATTTTTGCTCTTTCCAAATCTCTGGCATGTTATTTAGCCTTTTCTTTTTCATGGAATTGTCAAAGAAACGATACTCTACTTATGAGCATAGTGCTCTTTGTGGCAGCTTTTGTCCATCAAATAGTTTATTTTATTTTTACCAGTACAAAGTCAGCAGCAGGGTTTTTGACTCTGTTTTTAAGATACGGTTTCCCTTCAATTTTTTATACTGTTTTTCTGGGGATTTTTATCTATGGTTTTGTTGAATGGTTGGGAAAACGGAAGGAGGCAAAATAGATAGTGTCGCTGGAAATGTTACAGCAGAGTCGCTTTTTATTCTTAAAGCGGGTTCTTGTTTTTCTTTTTTCCCTTCTTTTTCTTCGCTGTTTTCAGCTTCAGGTTTTAAGAGGCTCTGTCTACAAAAAATGGTCAGAGAAAAATCATGTGCGTCAGATACCAATTGTTGCACCACGGGGGTTCATTTTTGACAGGACAGGAGAAATTCTGGTAAAGAATCGCCCGAGTTATTCTCTTTTTGTTGTTCCTTATGAGTTTAGAAAAAATCCCGCAGATCAGGAAATAATTTCTTCTCTTCTGGGAATTTCAATAGACGAAATCGAGACCTGTATTGATAAAGCAGGAGGTGGGCCTTTTACTCCTGTTCGTTTAATCCAGAATATGGATTTCGCTACGCTCTCCGTAGTGGAAGAAAACCGTGCTGATTTGCCAGGTATCTTTTACCAGATTGAACCTGTGAGAACGTATCCCTCCAGTGTAAAAGCCAGTCATGTGATAGGATACTGTGGTGAAATTAGTTCTGCAGAGTTAAGTTCTCTGAAAGCTCGAGGATATCGTCAGGGTGACATTATTGGGAAAAGCGGAGTTGAAAGAAGTTACAATAATATACTTAGAGGGAAAAGGGGATACAGGTACGTTGAAGTAGATGTTAGGGGTAGAGAAGTGGGGAATTTTGGGGGGAAGAGGGATATCCCTCCAATACCAGGCAGTGATATTATGTTAACGCTCAATGTCAGACTTCAGGGCTTTGTAGAAAATCTTTTAGACGGTAAGCGTGGAGCGGCAGTTGTAATGGATCCTAGAAGCGGTGATATACTAGCAATGGTTAGTAAGCCTGATTACAATCTTGAACCTTTTGCCAGAAGACTTCCTTCTGCTGTCTGGGAAAAATTACAAAATGATCCTAATAAGCCTCTTCTTAATAGAGCCATTCAGGCTCAACTTCCACCTGGCTCTACTTATAAGTTGGTTTTGACAACTGCTGCACTGGAACAGCATGTTATTGATCCGGAAAAAAAAGTGTTTTGTAATGGATATTTTATGCTGGGGAAAAAGCTTTTTCGCTGCTGGAAACCCCAGGGCCATGGTTCTGTGAATCTTTTAGATGCGATTGAGGTCTCATGTAATGTTTTCTTTTACCAGCTTGGGTTAAAGACAGGAATAGGCCCACTGGTAAAATACGGTAAACTGTTTGGTTTTGGCTCACTTACTCGGGTAGATCTGGTGGGAGAAAGTAAAGGGCTTTTACCTGACCGAGAATATTTGAACAAAAAATACGGGAAAAGGAAATGGAGTAAAGGTATGATTGTAAACCTTTCTGTGGGTCAGGGAGATATTTTAGTAACCCCAATTCAAATGGCCAAATTGGTTTCTATAATAGCGATGGATGGGAAATTCACTGTTCCTCACGTTCTATTAGCCATTAAAGACCAGTCTTCTGATATGTGGAAGAAAAAAACTTTCCGCTCAAAACAAATCGAAGGACTCTCCCCTGAAATTTTTCAGATATTAAAAGAGGGTATGTACAGAGTGGTGAACTATCCCAATGGAACAGGCAGAGCAGCTCATGTTCCTGATATTGAAGTTTGTGGCAAAACCGGGACAGCACAAAATCCTCAAGGGGAGCCACACGCCTGGTTTGTCGGCTTTGCTCCTCGGGAAATGCCGAGAATAGTGGTTGTGGTAGTTATTGAAAATGGAGGAACTGGTGGTGGAATTGCTGCTCCAATAGCAGGCATGATTTTCCGTTATTTTTTCCAGATGGGAAGAATTTCATGAAAAGTCGTTTTGGAAATTTTTTTATAGATTATTCCATACTAAGCACAATAATAGCTCTTGTTGTTATTGGGCTGCTCTGTTTATACAGCGCTACCAGTGGAAATAACCAGCCCGTATTGAAAACAGATTTTGGCAAACAGATTATTTGGTCATTAGCAGGATTTCTGGTTTTTCTGTTTTTTCTTTTTATTCCACTTAAAGTATTGTCACAGAGCAGTTATATTCTTTATGGGATTTCGCTTATACTTTTAGTAGTGGTTTTCTTCGGTGGTTTTTCAGGAATTCACCGCTGGATTGTGGTCGGGTCTTTTCAATTCCAGCCCTCTGAACTGGCCAAGGTGGCAACTCTTTTGGCACTGGCTCGTTATTTTTCCCAACAGAGAGAAAATACTATTGGCTGGAAGGAGTTTTCAATTGCAGCATGTATAGGAGGTATACCTTTACTTCTTGTGTTAAAAGAACCGGATCTTGGGACTGCATTGGTTTTTCTTGTGCTGCTTACTGTTATGATACTCTGGGCTGGCATTAAATGGAAATTTTTGTTGTGGGTACTGATGCCTTTTGTAGCTTTCGCATCCGGGTTTAATGTTTTTAGTTTTGCAGGTGTTATGGCAGTGTTGATAATAGTGCTTATAGCAACAAAGCAGAAGTGGTGGATTGTTTTTGTAATTAGTGGATTATCTTTTGTTTTAGGATTTTTTGCCCCTGCGGTCTGGGCTAAATTGGAACCTTATCAACAGCAGCGAATACTCATTTTTTTAGGAATGAAATCTGATCCCCATGGCGCAGCATATCAACTTATTCAATCAAAAGTAGCTGTTGGGTCAGGCGGAATATTGGGAAAAGGGTTTCTCCACGGTTCCCAGACGCAACTTCGATTTTTACCGGAACAGCATACTGATTTTATCTTCTCTGTTCTGGGCGAAGAATTTGGTTTTGTTGGCATTACAATTGTGTTGAGCCTCTTTTTGACTCTGTTTTTTAGAATGCTTTTTTTAGCAAAAACAGCTCGGGATCAATTTGCAAGTTTTATTGTGATAGGAGGCGTTTCGATTTTGTCGTTTCAATCTGTGGTAAATATTGGAATGACAGTTGGGTTGTTTCCTGTAACGGGTTTGCCTCTCCCGTTCTTGAGCTATGGGGGCTCTTCTTTTTTAATGTCTATGAGTTTGGTAGGGTTGGCAGCCAATGTTTCTGGCCAGCGATATAGATATTGATTAGTATGACCGGCGGTTAAATTTCAATAAGTTTTCATTTGGGTTTTAGAATTTGTTATTTTGGATTTAATAAAATTACCGTTTATTTCGGTTTTTGTAAAAGTTCAGTATTAATTAAAAAGCCTTGATTTTTTTAACTATTTTCAATAAATTATATGAACTATTGAATAACCAACAGAGGAGGGTGGGGCTATGCAAAGTAAAAAACTTAAGGGTTTTGTTCTTGCCCTTTGTTGTATTCTTGGAGTGACATGGTTTATCGGATGCGCTACAACAGAAAAATCCATGCAAAAAGAGACGCCTGCGGGAGAGGTCGCTGATATTAATCAACTTCTGGGACTTGCAGAGAAAAAAGCGAGCAAAGAAACGCCTGAAGAGAAAAGCGGGAAGAGCGAAACAATTCCTGAAGATGAAGTATTGAAACTGTTAGGAGTGTCAGGAGAGAAGGAAACAGCTCCTGCAAAACCAGAAACTAAAAGGAGCAGTTTGAAAAGCGAAGTTCGATCTTTAGAAACCAAAGAAGCAGCTTTCGCTGATAAAGAAAAAACTCTCAAGGAAAAAGTAGTTCAACAAGAGAAGAAAATTTCTTTGATAGAAAGTTCCGCTAAAAAAACAACTCCTGTATGGAAATCTTCTTCTTTCGCTGGTAGGTATCAGGAAGCCAGGCAGGATTATTTGAACCGTCACTACAGAGAAGCCATTCAGAAATTTGAAGCTCTCCTCGATATAGATACACAGAATAGTCTTTCAGACAACTGTCAATACTGGATCGGAGAATGTTATTATGGTTTGGGTAACTATCAGCAGGCTATTATTGCATTTGAGAAGGTTTTTTCTTTCCCTCAGTCAAATAAAGATGATGCAGCACAGTTGAAATTGGGCCTTTGTTACATGAGGCTAAATGATAAAAAAAGAGCAAAAGCAGAGCTCCAAAAGCTTATCGATAATTATCCTACAAGTGAATTTGTTAGTATTGCCAAACGGTTGATTGCCAAGATTGGGGGATAAATGACTCTATATGCACGGTGTTTTAAGAAAGGGCAGAGATGTTCTATTTTCCCCTGTTTACTTTTTTTTTCTAAAAGTGTTAGTTCATAGGTAGAGAATTTATGAAGGGGAAACTCAAGCTTCTATTGGTCTTTCCAGAGGTAGCTCCTTTTGCGAAGACTGGAGATTTAGGGGAGGTGGGTGGTACCTTCCCAAAAGCATTAAAGGAACTGGGGCATGATGTTCGAGTTATCATGCCACAATATCGAGTAATAAATGAGCGTAAGTACATACTCAGAGATGTTATTCGTCTTCAAAACATTGATGTTTCTTTAGGCAAAGAGTCGGTTAAAGTAAATGTCAAATCGGCTTTTTTGCCCAATTCAAAGGTTCAGGTTTACTTCATTGATTACAAACCTTTCTTTTTCCGACAAGGGCTTTATTCCGATCCTAAAACTGGCAAAGATTACCCTGATAATGACAAAAGATTTGCCTTGTTTGCCAGGGGAGTACTTGAGACTTTAGTAAAGTTGCAATGGCAGCCAGATGTTATTCATTGCCATGATTGGCAATCTGCTCTTGTTCCCTTTTTCCTCAAGACTTTGAATAAAAATGATCCTTTCTTTGCAAAAACATTTTCTCTCTTTACAATTCATGATTTTTCTTCTCAGGGAGATTTTGATTCTGATTGTGTATCTTCATTGGGGTTAAATAACAACTTTGTTTTTGAGGGAAGCAGTATTGATTTTCATGGTAGATGTAATTTTCTTAAAGCTGGGATTATATCCGCTGATGTTGTTAATACAGTAAGCGAAAAATATGCTGAGGAAGTTCAATCTGCTCATGATTACGGATTTGGTATGGAAGAAATATTGCGAGAACGGGGCAATAGTTTTTACAGTGTGATCAACGGCATTGACTATAAAGAATGGAACCCTGCCGCAGATAATTTAATACCTGGAAAATATGATGTTAATGATATAAGTGGGAAAAAGAAAAACAAATATACTCTTCTGGAAAAATATAGGTTGCCTTTCTCCGAAAAAGTACCGGTTGTTGTAATGATTTTACCGTCGGTGGATCAGAAGGGAATAGATTTAGTCAAGAACGCACTTGATGCGATGATGCGTCTGAATATTTATTTCATTGTTTTGGGAAAAGATAGAGAGCTTAATTATAAATTCTTTGATAAAATTAAAAAGAAATATAAAAATAAACTTGAGACCGATCCTGATTTTGATAATTCATTAGCTCATCTCGTTACGGCAGGTGCTGATATTATTTTGATGCCTTCTAAAGTTGAACCTTGCGGTTTAACACAGTTATGTGCGTTGAGATATGGCACTGTTCCCTTGGTGAGATTAACAGGGGGACTTGCTGATACAGTTAAGCCATTTGATCCCGAAACTGAAAAAGGTACAGGTTTTGCGTTTAATAATCTTAATATTAAAGAACTTTTGAAAACGTTAAAGCAGGCTGTAAAGTTTTTCCAAGATCAGAAAACATGGGCCAAAATTATGAAGAACGGAATGCGAGAGGATTTCTCGTGGGACACTTCTGCAAGGAAGTACGTTCAACTGTACAGTAAATGCCTTGCAAAAAATAAATGAGAAATTAATGCAGGGAATAAAAATATCTGTAAATTATGTTGGAGCACGTCTGGATATTGCTCTTATTACGATTTTAGGATACGTAGATACCACAACGTGCCGTGAGTTAACAAAAGTTATTCAAGACCTTACGGAACAGAAACGCTATCAAATTATTGTTGATTTGGGAGGAGTTACATATGTCAGCAGTGCTGGATGGGGTGTTTTTGTAGGGGAGATTAAAAACATCAGGGAAAGGGGAGGGGATCTAAAAGTTGTTCAAATGACCTCTGAAGTTTTTGAAGTTTTTGAAATGTTAGAATTTGATCGAATTCTCAACTATTATGATTCTATAGAGGAGGCAATTGACGAATTCGATATCCTTCGCGGTATTGATATTACAAAAGTGGATGAGACGACAAAAAACCTTAGGAAATCTAAAGCCAATTTGCACTATCCACAATATCCAATTGCCGCTGCTGATCGAAATAAAAAATCAGAAGAATACAATTCGCAGTCTCAAGTATCCTTAAAGGATTTTCCTCTGATAGAAAAAATCAAGAGAATTGTTATAGAAGATCCTTTTTTGGGGATTAATGGTATTCGTAGACAACTTAATACTGAAAAATATGGTTTTGTGCGACTCGGATGGTTCCGCATGCGGTCTCTTCTTAAAAAACTTAATCTAGAAAACAAAGAAAAAAGGTATCGTTTCTATCGTTCTAGGTAAAATATAATCATAGAGAGTTATTTTTCATTGAGCGTCTGGCTTGGGACAGCGCCAAAAGTTTAAAACTACTATAAATGTGGCATCCGTATCACGGATGCTTTTTTAAATAAAAATAAGGTATGGGAAAATGGTATGTTATTTGCATTTCAAAGTGAATTGAATTGTCTTGAGAAATATGAAAGGAGTTGACCTATGATTGCATCAAGAGGCAAAGCAACATATCTTGTTTTTCCATATCTTATGTTGTTATTTTTGGGTTTGTGCTATCCTGGGTATTCTTTTGCTCAATCTAGAAATAAACCGAAGTGGAGTGAATCCGTCAAGTCGTTGACTATTTTTCAACCAGGCGATGCAGTACGTATACGGGTATGGGAACTTTATCAAGAAGAAAATAAAAATCTGAATCTCAGTGGCGATTATGCTATTAATCCTGATGGTTTTATTGTTATGCCAATTATTGGAGAGGTGAAAGTAGAAGGGTTAACAGTTTATGAACTTATGCAAACTTTAGATACAAAGTTCAGAGAATATTTGAAAAACCCCTTTATTGAGGTTCGTCCACTCATCAGGATAACTTTGCAGGGTGCTTTTAACAGACCAGGGGCATATCTTGTAGATCCATCAAGTTCACTGTGGAATGTAGTTGCATTGGCAGGAGGGCCAAGAGGCGATTGCGATTTGAAAAGAATGTGGGTAGAACGTGGGGGGGAAGTAGTAATTAAAAGTGTGCTCCATAGTTTTGAGAAAGGATATTCGCTTGAAGAGATAGGGATAGAATCAGGAGACCAAATTCTTGCTCCTGCGAGGTCTCGAATAAACATTAATTTCTTTGTGGGGGTTACTAATCTTTTTGCTTCAATCGTCTTGCTTTATCTTAGATTGAAGTCAGGCCATTGGTGATAGTTTTCTGCATGTATATGGTAATCTAATTAAATAATTAGGATAGATAACTTAGGAGTACTAATGGAAGAAATTTTTGAAGAACGAATTGAAGAAAACGAAAGTATTGACTTTTCACGATATTTTAGAGTTCTGGCTCGCAGATGGTGGTTAATTGTTATAATTACTATGGCAGTAGTTATTCCATGGGCATTATATTTAAAACATCAGCCTCCGATTTACGAAGCTGAGACATGGATCAGTTTTGAAGATCTGGGTGGGCAGAATCCTAAAAATTTAGTTCAGAACCGCACCTTGAAGCTAAAAAGTAGAAGTCTTACAGAAGAAGTTACTGCAGAGCTTGGTCTTACACTTGAATTATTGCAGGATAAAAGCAAACCTTTTCTGGAACGCCAGGATGTTTTTAAAAAGTTTTCTACATCAAAAAATCCTGTTTCAGGCACTTATACGCTTCATTTTTATCCATCGGGTTATTGTTCACTTTACTTCGGGACCAAACTTCTGGATAGTTTGGAAGTGGAGAAATTTATTAATAACACAGTTTCCTATAATGGTTTTTATTTCTCTCTTAATCCTGATATTGTAAATAGACGATCTAGAGTTGATTTTGTTATTAAAAACTTCAGGAGAACAGTTCGGTCTCTTATTTCCAGAGAAAAGATCAGAACAAACCGCGAAGGCAATCTTATGAGTATTACATTAAGAGGTAAAAATCCTATTCTTGTAAGTCGAACGGTTAATAGAATCGCCGGCGTTTTTGTTCAAAAGAGTATTGAGATAAGAAAAGAGAACAAGAGATTTATTCGAAATTATTTACAAGAACAATTGGCTCTTGTAAGAAAAGAACTTGATAAAACAGATTTTCAGTTGAAGGCATTTCGAGATAAACATAGGGTAAGTCTGGATCAAATTTCAAAGGAAACAGTAGCCCAATTAAATTCTCTATCCCAGGAAATCAACAAATTAACTGTTCAGAAGAACGAATTGGATTTACTTGTCAGGAAATTGGATCCTTCTACCCCAGATTTTGATGAAAATGTTTCAGCTTCTTACATTTACAGGCAAATAGCCAGCCAGCCTGCTTTTGAGGGAGATGCTGATATGAATGTGGCCAGGCAGGAATTTAACGATCTGGAACAAAAAAGGCAGGAGCTACTAATAAATTTGCCTAAGACAAACCCGACTATTGTGGAACTCAGCGATGATATACAGGCACTTGAGCAGAAAATTTACCAGTTAGCGAAAGAAAAAATTAAAGAATTAAGCGATCAAATTGCTGAAAAAGAAAAACAGAGTAAAATACTCCAAAAGAAATTGAATACACTGCCAGCGGAAGAATTGAAGTATATTAGATTCACTAGGGAAAGAAAAACAAATGAGGATCTTTACGGGCTGTTACTGAAACGATTCAAGGAAGCTCAGATATCAGAAGCTGTGGCTCCTGAAAATGTTTCTATTCTGGATCCTGCAGAACCCCCTGATCGTCCTGTTAGCGGCGATAAGAAGAAAAAACTTTTGCTGGGGATGTTATTAGGGTTGTTTTTAGGGGTCGGATTTGTTTTTATTCTGGAAGAAGTCGATAAAACTGTCAAAACCCGGGAAGATATAGTGCGTCATTTACAGCTTCCTATTATTGGAGTAATTCCTAAAGTGAAATTTGATAGTTATGAGTTGCAAGATTCAGAGAAAGCAAAGAGTATTAGTTCTCAAATTGTAACCCATGATTACTCCCCTACTCCTGTGGGAGAAGCATATCGTGCATTGAGAACAAATTTACTTTTTTCTAAGAGTATAGGTACTATTCGATCCCTTGTTATAGGGAGTGCAGCGCCAGGGGAGGGAAAATCATTTACAGCCGCCAATCTGGCTATTACTTTAGCTCAACAAAAATCCAAGACTCTTTTAATCGATGCAGATCTCAGACGTGGAGTGTTACACAATAGTTTTAACTGTCCTAAAAAACCCGGACTGACCAACTATCTTACAGGGGTTGTTTCTTTAGAAAATGTTCTTAATGATACTTATATCCCAAATCTTTCTTTGATTACATGCGGTTCGCTTATCCCAAATCCTTCCGAGCTTTTGGGTTCTCTTAAAATGAAAAAATTTATTGAAGGTATAACCCAGAGATTTGATTTTGTTATTTTTGATACTCCTCCACTTAACGCTGCAACAGACGCTGTTATCCTTGCCACCTTTGCGGATGGAGTTGCACTTTTAGTTAGGGCTGGAGAGTCTAACAGAGAAGAGGTGAAGAGAAAATTGGAACTGTTTAGGAATGTGCAGGCTAAAATAGTTGGTGTTATTCTTAACTGTGCTGGCGTAGAAATCGCTCACGATGGATACAGTTATTATCATTACTAAGGAAGAAATTATGCATTTTTTGGTTACTGGAGGAGCAGGATTTATAGGTTCGCACCTTTGTGAGAGATTAATTCATAATAATAACAATGTTGTTTGTTTAGATAATTTTAATTCTTATTATGACCCAGAACTGAAGCGTCGTAATGTTCAATCTCTTTTGAATCATCCAGCTTACCGGTTGATTGAAGGAGATATTTTAGACTGGCAACTTTTAGAAAAAATATTTAAAGAAAACAGTTTTGATGTTGTAATACATCTTGCTGCCAGAGCAGGTGTTAGGCCATCCATTAAAGATCCCCGTCTATATGAAAAGGTAAATGTTGGGGGGACAGTCAATCTCTTAGAATTAAGCTCGCGGTTGAATATTCCTAAGTTTATTCTTGCTTCCTCTTCTTCTGTTTACGGAAACAACACTAAAGTTCCATTTTCTGAAATGGACAGAGTAGATTCCCCTATTTCTCCATATGCTGCGACTAAAAGAGCATGCGAACTTTTGAGCTATACATATTTTTTATTATATGATTTGTCTGTTACCTGTCTCAGGTTTTTTACTGTTTATGGGCCAAGGCAGCGGCCTGACATGGCAATTCACAAATTTGCCAGATTGATTACTGAAGGTAAAGAGATTCCTATTTTTGGTGATGGGACAACCCGCAGAGATTATACCTATATAACAGATATCATAGATGGTATAGAAAGCGCTATTGAAAGATGTGACGGATATAATGTCTATAATCTGGGGGAATCCAGGACAGTCCAACTAAATTATCTCGTAGAATTACTGGAGAAAACCATAGGTAAAAAAGCTAATATAAAATATCTTCCTGAACAGCCCGGAGACGTTTCTATTACTTATGCTGACATTTCTAAGGCAAAACAGGAGTTAAACTATAATCCTCAAACTTCTATTGAAGAAGGAATTCAGGAATTTATAGAATGGTATATGAAATCAATGAATAGAATAGGATAAAATATGGTTAGAGAAAAGGAAATTTTTCTTGTCCGTTTGATGAAGATAACAGATGCAATTATTATTGCTATTTCCTTTGTAGTGGCTTATTTTATTACACTTGGAGTAAAACAATCTTTGAATTTAGGAGCATTAGCTTTTGCCCCTTCTATATCCCTTAGTGGTGTTATCTTTTTTCTGCAGAATCATTTGTGGCTTGTTCTTGTTACTATTCCTACCTGGGTTAGCCTTATGTCACTCGATGGGGTATACAAAGATTTTAGAACAAAAATTTTTATTGAAATCCTATGGAAAATATTTAGAACAGGAATATTGTCAATAGTTGTTCTGGGAAGTGTTGTATTTCTTCTCAAGATGACTTTGACGAGTCGTCTTTACGTGGGTATTTTTGCAGCCACTGCTATGCTTTTTCTTGGTGTTGGAAAAGCAATCTGGCGCTGGTTTTTAGATTATACGTTTCGTCAAGGTTACAACCTCGTTAACATTCTTATCGTTGGAACAGGAAGACGTGCCCAGGAATTTATTGAACTTGTTAATGTTCATGCAAACTGGGGTTTGAAAATTGTAGGGCTTGTGGATGACGATCCAAAGCTGCTCGGTAAAAAAATAATGGACTATGAGATAGTCGGCCGTATCCGCGATATACCACGTATTCTTAGAGAATCGGTAATTGATATGGTTATATTTGTAGTTCCCCGGATGTGGCTGAACAGGATCGAGGAGGCCATCTATCACTGTGAGAGGGAAGGAGTCAGGACAGCAGTTTCAGTAGATTTATATAAACCCAAACTGGCGCAACTTCGTCAATCCGAATTTGCTGGCATTCCTCTTATTATTTTCCAAACATCAATGGCTAAAGAGTGGCAGCTGTTTTTCAAAAGGCTTTTTGATGTCATTTTTTCTTTTTTATCTATTGTTCTTCTCTCTCCTTTGTTTTTATTTGTGGCCCTTGGGATAAAGCTTACCTCCAGAGGGCCTATTTTTTTCAGACAGGTGAGATGTGGTCTAAACGGTCGTAAGTTTATTCTGTACAAATTTAGATCTATGTACGTGGGAGCTGAGATGCGCAAGCGGGAATTAGAACGTCAGAATGAAATGAAAGGGCCTGTTTTTAAAATGAAAAGAGATCCCAGAGTTACCAGGTTTGGACGTTTTATCCGTAAACTCAGCATCGATGAACTCCCACAGCTTTTTAATGTTTTTATGGGTAATATGAGTCTGGTGGGGCCACGACCTCCTCTCCCTGCTGAAGTAGATATGTACGAAAGTTGGCAAAGAAGGCGACTCAGTATGAAGCCAGGACTTACCTGTATCTGGCAGGTTAGTGGTAGAAACAAGATCGATTTTGAACAGTGGATGGAAATGGATCTTCAGTACATAGATAATTTTTCTCTGTGGCTTGATTTTAAGCTTTTAGTTCGTACTATTTTCGTGGTCCTTACAGGTTATGGAGCTGCTTAATCTGCTAGTTTAAGTTATATGGTACAAGTTCTGTAAAAATAAAAAAATCAGATAAAGCACAAGTATGAAAATTTTAATGGTTGCACCAGAACCTATTTTTGAGCCGAGAGGGACGCCATTTAGTGTGGTAGCTCGTTTGAAGGCTTTTTCTGACATGGGTCATCAGGTTGATTTAGTGACCTATTTTATAGGTAAGGATGTAGTGTTTCCTGGTGTGAAAATAGTAAGAATTCCTAAAATTCCTGGTATAAAGAAGGTAAAAATTGGACCCTCTATGACAAAGGTCCCTTTAGATTTTTTTCTTTTTTTAAAAACAATAAAGATGTTATTGCGGGAACGCTACGATTTATTACACACTCATGAAGAAGCAGGTTTCTGGGGAGCACCACTTTCACAAATTTTCAGGATTCCCCATGTATATGACATGCATTCAAGCTTACCCCAGCAATTGAAAAATTTTCAGTTTTCAAATTCTCAAATTCTTCTAAAAATTTTTGAGGGATTTGAAAAATGGGTGCTGAAATACTCCAGTGCTGTTATAACTATCTGTCCTGCCCTTCGCGATTATGTGAAAAAACTTTACCCTGCGATAGAACCAGTATTGATAGAAAATGTTGTTGATTATAATATGATATTTGGAGATGAAGATCATTCTGAGAATATTCGAAGGAGTTTATATCTCAAAGATAAAAAGGTGCTTCTCTATGCAGGAACTTTTGAACCTTATCAGGGGCTGGATTTATTAATCCGGGGAGCAGCGGAAGTTGTTTCAAAAATCAAACAGGTAACATTTCTTATGGTGGGAGGTAATCCCGATCAAATTGCGTTCTATCGCGGAATGGTTGAAAAGAACGGGCTTGGAAAATATTTTATTTTTACAGGGCAGGTTCTTCCTTCGCAGGTTGCCAGTTATGTTAGGTGTGCCGATGTTTTACTTTCTCCAAGAACAGCAGGTACTAATACCCCTCTTAAAATCTACTCCTATCTCCGGTCAGGATTGCCCATAGTTGCTACCAGGCTTTTGACGCACACTCAGGTGCTGAATAATGAGGTTGCTGTGCTTACCGAACCGACACCCGAAGATTTTGCTCAAGGTATCCTTATGGTTTTGAATGATAAAAATATGGCTGGAAATATAGGAAAGAAAGCCAGAGAAATGGCAGCAGAAAAATATAGTTATTCTGTTTATCTCGATAAGCTTGGAAAAGTTATCAGACAAACTGTGGGCAGAGAGGTATAAAATGTGCGGAATTTGCGGGGTGCTTTATAAAGATAATCAGCGAAGGGTTGAATCAGCCGTATTGAAACGAATGTGTGATACAATTGTCCATCGCGGACCTGATGATGAGGGATATAAAGTGCTGGGGCCTGCAGGTTTGGGTATGCGTCGGCTTTCAATAATTGATCTTACTACAGGACATCAGCCTCTTTCCAATGAAGACCAGACAGTCTGGATTGTACTTAACGGTGAAATTTATAATTATAAAGAACTGCGAACTGATCTGGAAAAATTGAACCACAAATTTAAGACGGCCAGTGATACTGAGTCGATCGTTCATGGATACGAGAAATGGGGAGAAGAAGTTTGCCGTAGATTAAACGGAATGTTCGGATTTGCCATCTGGGACGATAGAAATAAGAAGCTTGTTCTTGCAAGGGATCGACTTGGTATAAAACCGCTTTACTATTACCATGATGAAGAAAAAATTGTCTTTGGGTCTGAAATAAAGGCTATTCTCCAGTGTTCCGGGATAAGAAAAGAGATAGACCCTGTTGCTTTAAATAATTACTTAACATTTGAGTATATTCCTTCACCACGATCAATATTTAAAGGAATAAGGAAACTAAAGCCTGGTCACTGGCTCACATGGCAGGATGGGAAAATCAAAATACAATCTTACTGGAAATTGATTCCTGAAAGAAAAGAATGGAAAGAGAAAGAAGCTGGTGAAAGGCTGTTGGAACTTTTAGGGAGTTCTGTCAGACTTAGACTTGTTTCCGACGTTCCTTTAGGTGCTTTTTTGTCGGGAGGAATTGATTCTTCGATCATTGTTGCACTGATGGCAGGTTTAATGGATGAGCCAGTAAAAACGTTTTCCATAGGGTTTAAGGAATCTTCTTATAACGAGTTAAAGTATGCCAGAGCAGTTGCCGAGAAGTACAATACAGATCATCATGAATTTACTATAGAAGCAAAAGCACTGGATTTAACAGAAAAACTAATCAAACAATTTGATGAACCGTTTGGTGATTTTTCTATATTCCCAACCTATCTTGTTTCAAAAATGGCAAGAGGTTTTGTGACAGTAACCCTGTCGGGGGACGGCGGAGACGAGCTTTTTGCTGGTTACGATACTTATCGTGCACATTATTTTGACAGGCGGTTTTATCACTGGCTTCCTAAGGTTGTTAAAAGATGGGGTTTTGGTACATTAGCTCAATTGTTACCCCCGACTGAGAAAAAGAAAGGTGCTATCAACAGCTTTAAGCGTTTCATCGAGGGAACGCGTTTGCCCAAATCTCTTTACCATGCCAGGTGGATGGTGTTTCTTCATGAGTGGGAGAGAAATAGGCTTTTTTCCGGGGATATACTTAATGAAATTAAAAACCAGGATCCGTACGATTTTATTCACTATCATAGTCAGTTTGCAAAAGACATGGATGATGTAACGCGTACGGGCTATATTGATGTAAATACATACTTAGTGGATGACATTTTGGTAAAAGTCGATCGAATGTCTATGGCAACATCGCTTGAGACAAGAGTACCATATCTTGATCATCGAGTAGTAGAATTTGCTTTCAGTCTTCCACCCCATTTAAAGATGAAGGGTTTTGATACTAAGAGACTTTTGAAAAAAACTTTCTGGGACTATCTTCCACCTGAAGTTCAGCACCGGGACAAACAGGGATTCAGCATTCCTATTAAGAATTGGATACGAGGTGAACTCAAGCCAATGATGACAGCTCTTCTTGATAAAAAACGAATAGCAAAGCAGGGCTTTTTTGACCCTGATTATGTATCAAAGCTTGTGGATGAACACCTTAGAGGAATGGAGAACCACAGTCACAAACTCTGGGCTTTAATGGTTTTTGAGCTTTGGTATGAGTTGTATGGAGGGAAAAAGTAGAGAGGTAGGTAGCAAGGAACAGGGAGTAATAGAGTAAGGAGTAAATACTGTAAAAGCTTGGTGGTTTTGTGTTTTGGGAGGAGGTATTTAAAATTTGGGTGAAAATAATGAAACAGCATGAAGATTCTGCAATATTAATTTCTCAAATTCAGAACTACTGGAATGAGAGAATTCACGATCTGGAAATTGTCAAACATCCCGTGGGGACGAAAGGATTTTTTGATGATCTGGAAGAGTATCGTTTTGATAAGCTTCGATACCTTCCTAAAGTTGTTGATTTTTCAGCCTATAGGGGAAAACGGCTGCTGGAAATTGGCTGTGGTGTTGGAACAGATCTTATCCGGTTTGCCCGGGGCGGAGCTGTTGTCACCGGAGTTGATTTGTCCAGAACGGCTATTGAGCTTGCAAAAAAGAATTTTGGATATTATAATTTAAAAGGTGATCTTAGGGTTATGAATGGAGAGGCTCTTGAGTTCTCTGATAACTCCTTTGATGTTGTTTATGCTCATGGTGTTCTTCAGTACACTGCTGATGCTGAGAAAATGATAAGTGAAGCGTATCGTGTTTTGAAAACAGGTGGTGAATTTATAGCCATGGTTTACAACCGTAAAGGTTGGCTTAACGTTATGTCAAAGTTTTTTAAAGTTGAACTTGAGCACGAAGATGCACCTGTATTGAAAAAATATACAATTGGTGAGTTTAAAAAGATGCTTTCTGCTTTTTCGGAGATTAAAATTATACCCGAACGTTTTCCTGTAAAGTCGAGACTCCATCACGGAGTTAAAGGATTTTTATACAATACATTTTTTGTCGGGATATTCAATTTAATCCCCCGATCCCTTGTTAGGAGGTGGGGCTGGCACATCATGGCATTTGCTAAAAAATGAGAGGTTTTAAGTGAAAAGAGATTTAAGCGAATTATCTAATGGAACTTATGATCTTTTGATTGTTGGTGCTGGTATTTATGGTGCTGCTGCTGCCTGGGACGCAGTACTCCGTGGTCTTTCAGTTGTGTTGATAGACAAGGGTGATTTTGGTGGAGCTACTTCTTCTAACAGCCTGAAAATAGTTCATGGCGGGCTCAGGTATTTACAGCAGCTGGATTTAAAACGCATGCGGGAATCAATTCGTGAACGAAGAACACTCATGAAGATTGCACCGCATCTGGTTCATCCGCTTCCCTGTATTATGCCTACCTATGGTCATTTGATGAAAGGGAAAGAGATAATGCGGATTGCAATGTGGATGAACGATCTCGTGAGTTTTGATAGGAACAGGTTGAGTGATCCGGAAAAGCGAATTCCCAGGGGTAGAATTGTTTCAAGGGATGAATGTTTGCATCTTCTGCCCGGTTTTGAGAAAACCAATCTCAATGGTGGGGCAGTGTGGTATGATGCCCAGATGTTTAATTCAGAACGCTTGCTTTTTTCTTTTGTTCTTTCTGCTTATGGGGCAGGTGCAAGAGTTGCTAATTATGTTAAAACAACGGATTTTATTATGACTGGCCGCCAGGTGAGAGGAGTCAAAGCCAGAGATCTTCTCACAGGTGAAGAATTAGATATACAGGCAAAGATTGTGCTGAATACCTCTGGAGGTTGGGTAGACAATCTCTTAAGCCGATTGAATAGCTCTCCCCCCAGACAGAGGTTTCTTCTTTCTACAGCAATGAATCTAATAATTAACCGCAAACTGGTTTCAGACTATGCTGCTGGCGTTAATGCAGAGTTTGAATATACCCGTCCCAATGGCAAAATTTATAGAGGTACCCGGGTTTTGTTTGCCACTCCCTGGCGAGGCTATACAATTGTCGGGACGTATCATCGTCCCTATATAGGTGAGCCGGACGAAATGCATGTTACCGAAAAAGAAATCCATGATTTTTTAAAAGAGATCAACAGTGCATTTCCAGGTTATTCCATACAGCGTGAAGACGTTGTGTTTTTTCATAAAGGTTTTCTTCCCATGGATGGTGTTAATAGCAAAACCGGTGAGGTGGAACTTACAAAGCATTATAGAATTTATGACCACAGTAGTGAAGACGGAGTAGATGGTTTGATTAGTGTTCTTGGTGTTAAATACACAACAGCTCGGGATGTAGCCGAGAGAGCGGTGGATTTTGTATTTAAAAAATTAAACAGAAGAAATCCTGGATCAACTTCCCACGAAAAAGTTTTGGCGGGAGGAGAGATAGGAAAGTTTAATGAGTTTCTTTCAGAGGTAAGAAAAGAAAATCGAGATGAATTAAATGATAAGATTGTTCGTCATCTTGTTTACAATTATGGGTCAAATTATAAACATATTCTGGAATACAGGAAAGAAAATTCTGAGTATGGAGAAACTCTGCCTGGTTCTTCAGAAGTTTTGAAAGCTGAAGTTGTTCACGCAGTACGCGAGGAGATGGCTCAAAAACTCTCAGATGTTGTTTTAAGACGTACTGACCTTGGCTCGGCTGCTCCTCCGCTCCATAATACTCTGGAGTCCTGTGCTCTTATTATGGGGAAGGAACTCGGCTGGGATAAAAAAAGAATAAAGAAAGAAAT
>CAYYPT010000002.1:34032-43623 GCA_964473625.1 uncultured bacterium
TAAGGATTTTACACAATGAAAGTACTGGTTACAGGTGGTACAGGTTTTACAGGCGGTTATCTCTGCCGTCGTCTCGCTGGAATGGGTTATACTGTCCGGACAATTGCTCGCCCCAGTTCAGATATAAGTGGTCTGGAAAAATCAGGGGTGGAGATTTTTACTGGAGATTTAACTGATAAGGAAAGTCTTATCCCGGCAGTTACTAATATAGATATTGTTTATCACATTGCAGCTGTTTACAGGGAGGAAGGAATCTCAAGAAAAACTTTCTGGGATGTAAATGTAGAGGGGACAAAAAACCTATTGGAACTGGCAAAAAAAGCTGGTGTTAAGAGATTTGTTCACTGCAGTACAGTAGGTGTTCAGGGAGAGATTAAAAATCCACCCGCTACAGAAGAAACTCCCTACAACCCGGGCGATTACTACCAGAAATCAAAGATGGAAGGAGAACTTTTAGCTCTGAATTTTTTCAGGCGGGGGGATCTTCCTGGTGTTGTTTTCAGACCTGTTGGAATCTATGGCCCGGGAGATACAAGATTCTTAAAACTCTTTCGTTATATCTATAAAGGTAAGTTTAGAATGTTTGGGTCCGGAGAAGTTCTCTATCATCTTACTTATATTGATGATCTGGTAGATGGTATTATTCTGGTGGGAGAGACACCAGGAATTGAAGGAGAAATTTTTACTTTAGCCGGACCTAGATATACAACTTTGAATAAACTTGTTGAAACTATTGCTGAAGTTCTGGGAGTAGAACTTTCCAGACGTCATTATCCTGTCTGGCCTTTGTGGACGGCAGGAGCAATTTGTGAGCTTCTTTGCCGACCGTTCAAAATCAATCCTCCTATTTACAGAAGACGGGTTGATTTTTTTATGAAAGACAGGGCGTTTGATATAACCAAAGCAATGAAAAGACTTGGATACGATCCCAAAATTGATCTTAAAGAAGGGCTTATGCGTACTGCTCGATGGTACAAAAAACAGGGGCTTCTCGATTGAGGAATTATTATGCCAAAAGAAGAAACCATAGAAATTCAGAAAGAGCTTTTTAAAGAGGGGGGGAAACTTGGAAAGTATCAGGAACTGATACTGGGTGAGAAAGGTCTTTTTAAACTTCTTAAGTATGAATTTATAATGGGTATCTCGAGCTGGATTCCCGGGGCTTTTGGACTTCTTCTCCGCAGCAAGCTATATCCTATGCTTCTTGGTCGTGTTGGCCGCAATGTAACTTTTGGGACAGGTGTGGTGTTGAGGCATCCCAAGAAGATTTTTATTGGCAGTAATGTTGTGATTGATGATAACTGTGTTTTAGATGCCAAAGGTATGGATAACCGAGGTATATTTATTGGAGATGGTGTTTTTCTTGGTAGAAATACTATTCTCAATTGCAAGAATGGTGATATTATATTAGAAGATAATGTAAATATTAGTTCCAACAGCATGATCTTTTCTGCAAGTGAAGTCAGAGTTGGAGCTGATTGTCTTATTGCCGCATATTGTTATTTGGTGGGTGGTACCCATCATTTTGACAATCCTGAAATTCCTGTGCTTTACCAGAAACGTTCTTCTCAAGGCATCAAGTTAGGGTCCGGAGGCTGGCTCGGTGCTCACGTGACTGTTTTTGACGGTGTTAATATTGGCAAAAATGCAGTAATTGGAGCAGGTTCTGTTGTAAACAAAAACATCCCTGATTTTGCCATTGCAGTTGGTATCCCGGCAAGAGTGGTTAAAAAGCGGGAAGTAGTGTCAAAAAAGTCTGATCAGATTAGTAAAGAAAACAGAAAGCGAATACTTTATCTTTCTATGTATGATCCTCATGTGCCCTATACAGGTGCAGGGGTACGAGGTGCCAATTTTGTTAATTATCTTGCTAAGTTTTACGAGCTAGATCTTGTATATATGAAAGGATCCGGTCATCCTGGGAATCCTGATTTAGAAAAAAAGTTTGCTAATAGAATTCATGGCGTTGATAGAAAAATAGGTATTCCGTTTTCATCCATAGGATATTTTGTTTTCAGCAAACATTTATATAGGGAGGCTGTAAAGTTTCTAAATGAAAGACATTACGATTTTATCCTGGCTGATTATGGCTTAAGTGCAAGATATGGATATATGCTTTCCAAGAAGTTTAATGTACCTTTTATTTATTCCTCACACAATATTGAATTTCGCCAATATCTCGGGAAAGCTAAGTCTGATTTCAGACGTTGGCCTTTAATACCCTATGTTTATTGGGTGGAGAAAAAGGGATGCAAGAGATCAGTTATTGTTGTTGCTATTTCAGAGGACGACGCACAATTCTATTCCAGATGGATTCCAAGAGAAAAAATCGTTGTAGTTCCCCAGGGTTTTGATGAAACCACTTTTAATCCATTTTACAAAGCCAGCCGGAATAATCCTAAACTTGTTCTTTTTTTTGGCAATTATAACATTTCTACAAACAAAGATGCTGTAGAAACAACTTATCGATACATTGTAGATAAAGTTGTTGAAAAATATCCCAATGTTAAATTCCAATTTGTAGGAGCTAATCCTCCCACTCAATATTCCCACCCAAATTTTGAATTTACAGGTTTTGTGGAATCCATTGAACCATACATCAAGAAAGCCGATCTTATTATTTCACCAATCCAGGGTGGGTGGGGTATGCCTACAAAAGTCATTGAATCTTTGGCCTGTGGGAAACGTGTTATTGCAACAGAAGTAGGAGCACGGGCTGTTCCAAGGCATTACAAACGACTTAGCGTTTGTGCAATTGAGGATTTTCCTGGTGCAATCTGCAAATTTTTGGAAGAAGATACTCCTGTTGATTCATGCGATTTTGAAACGCTAAAAAAAGATTTTTTATGGGAAAATCGGTTGTCAAAACTCAGAGAGAAAATTGAAGAAATATCCCAAAGAGGAACAATTAATATGTTCTCTTGATTAACATGTCAAAGGGCTCCTTGCTGATGAATAAAATAAAAGTAATGTTTTTGGTGTCCAGTTATAATATTGGTGGTTTTGAAAAAAAACTGAGCAACCTGGCTGAGAATATGAATAGAAAAATTTTTGAGCTTACTGTTTTGCTTGTGTATCCTTTTTATAAGGCAAGAGATAATTTTATAATGATTCGGGAGAAACATAGAAAATTTTTCTTATGGAATGGAGTGGAAACAATTGAGCTGGAAATGAAAAACCGGTATCAGATTTCAGTTATTGGTAAAGTTGTGAACATAATGAGAGAAAACCGACCAGATGTATTATGTTTTATAGCCTTGGGCTCTGGTACCTTTTTAGGGCCTATTGCTGGGAAAATAGCAAAAGTCCCATTCATTGTTCGGTTGAATGATACAATTCTTAAAGGACTTTATCCTAATATTTTGAAACCATTGGACAAAATGTTGCTTTCTGTAACGGATCAGGTTATTGTTCCGTCGGTGTTTTTGAAAAATTTGTTGGTCCAGGAACTTCGGATAAATCCAGAAAAAATCAATGTTATTCCAAATGGTATTGACATCAGTCATTTCAGTTCTTCAGGTCAAAAAGAAAGCGTAAAACTTGAACTCGGTTTGCCAGAAATGTCTCATGTTGTGGGAATTATTGCAAATTTCTCTCCTGTGAAAGCTCATAAAGTTTTATTACATGCTGTACCGATAATTCTGAAATTCTTTCCTGATACCTACTTTCTATTGATCGGAGATGGTCCACTGAAACATGAGCTCATGGATTTGAGCAATAAACTGGGTATATCCAATAATGTAAAATTCCTAGGGTACCGTGCTGATGTAAATCGACTTATCTCTTCTTTTGATGTTGGTATTTTATGTTCCAAAATTGAGGTTCATCCTATTTCTTTGATTGAGATGATGGCTTCAAAAGTACCAATAGTTGCACCAACCGTAGGAGGAATACCCGAGATGGTTATTCATCGAGAGAACGGTTTGCTTGTATCTCAGGGTGATTCAGATGCATTGGCAGAAGCTATTATGAAATTGTTGGGTGATAAAAAGCTTGCTACAGACTTTGGGAAAATGGGCAAAAAGATTGCTATTGAGAAATTCTCACATCGGCAAATGGTGGGTGCAATAGAAGAGGTTTTTATTCAGGGTTTAAAAAAAAATGAGCAGCAAAGATACTATAAAAATATCCAGTAGTAAAAAGATTGTAGGTAATACAATCCTTAGTTCACTTTCAGAACTAAGTTTAGTTTTTACTTCTATATTTTATATTCTTGCTGCTCGTTTTTTAGGTGATTTGAAATTTGGTATTTTTAACACGGCACTTGGATACGTTGGTATTTTTTCGCCTTTTATTGTACTTGGTTTTACTTACTCAATTACCAAAGTTATAGTTAAACAGAGAAGTAAAGTAGGTATTTTTGTAAGCAACGCGTTATTTGTTCAGTTTATAGTAGCTCTATTTATTTTTATAATATGTTTTGGGATTACCTTTGCTATCGATTATCCTTCAAATGTAAAATATCTTATAATTATTGTATTTATTGCAGAATTATTAAGATGCTTTGGGTTAACCATCCGCGCTGCATGTAAAGCAATGGGGAAATTTCATTTTGATACAATTGCTGTTAATACAGAACGTATTTTTTTATTAATTTTTGGCTTGTTATTTTTGATATTAGGATACGGACTCTTTACCCTTGCATTGATTTTATTGATATCCCGTTTTATTAGTTTTGTTTTATTTGGTTTTTTTATATATAAAATTGATTCCAAGGTAGTAAACTGGCCTAATTTAAATGTATGTAAATGGCTTTTAAAAAAATCGTGGATTTATATTATTCAATCTGTGTTCTGGAGAATTTACAATTATATTGATGTTGTGATGATATCAATTATGCGGTCATTTAGTGAGGTTGGGTGGTATAGTGCGGGAAGACGCATTATTGAAGGTCTTTGGATTATCCCTAATATTATAACAGAGGCAATTTATCCTGAATTAAGTGCAAGACATCTTGTTTCACACGAAATGGTTGTAAAACTGTTTGAGAGATCGTTTAAATATACTCTAAGTATTGCTGTGATAGTTAGTATTGGAACAGTCATGCTTGCAAAGGTGGTCATTGGCTTGATATATGGTCCTGAATTTAAGAATACAGTTATTGTGTTAATGTTGTTGGGAAGTGCTGTAGTTCCATCTTATTTATGTTATCTGTTTGGAAACACTCTTATAGCTATTAATCTCCAGAAAAAAGGAGTTTATATTTCAGCTGGAAGATCTGTTTTTAATATATTCGCTAATTTGGTTCTGATTCCTTTTTATGGTTACGTGGGTGCTACAATAGCCACAGTTGCGACAGATTATTTTACCATTATCGGACATATGATTATTTTGAAAAAAGCAGGAGTTATTAAAAGAAGTCAAATTAAATTTATTGTTAAGCCATTTATTGCTGTAGTATTTATAATTCCATTTTATTTGCTTACATCTTTTTTGAATGTTTATTTACAGTTTGTAATGATCGTTGTTTTGTATGTAATATTAATCGTGGTTTTAAAAATATTTGATCAGGAAGAAATTAGAATTTTTAAGAGATATATATCGAACAAATTGCTATTTTTTAAGAAACATCCGTGAGATAGTTTTATGAGGTAACCATGCGGCCATATTTAATTCAACATCTCTTAGAAGACAGTTGTAATCTTTATCCCGACAAAATATGTATAGTAGGTCGGGAGGAGTCACTCTCTTACGAAGAGACCCTGATGCGGTCTCAAAAAGTTGCTGGAATGCTTGTTTCTCTTGGTGTAAAGAAAGGCGAACATATCGGGGTTATTCTGGACAAATCGATCGAACAGGTTATTTCTATTCTAGGGGTTTTTTATACGGCTGGGGTTCTGGTAATTATCAATCCTATACTCAGGGAAGAGCAAGTTTCTCATATTATACAAGATTGTGGAATTAGAACAATCATTACATCTCACACCAGGGCTGAAAGGTACTTTCAGACTCTGGCAAGCTCCGGTGTAGAAAAGGCGCTTATTTTTGATGGAACTCATAAATACGGTTTTGGATCCGAAATTTTATTTGACGGTAATTTTGACTCCATTAACTCTTTTGCTCACAACTATCCTGTTATTACAGATGATACATCCCACATTATTTATACTTCTGGTTCCACAGGGAAGCCCAAGGGTATTGTTCTTTCCCATAGAAATGCTATTGATGGTGCAAAAATTGTCAGTCATTATACAGAACTCAGGTCTGACGATAGAATTATTGCTGCTTTACCTTTTAATTTTGATTATGGATTTAATCAATTGATGAATACATTATACATGGGTGCTACACTGTACCTCCACACTTTTGTTATGCCGAATGATCTTCTGAAAGTTCTGGATAAAGAAGAAATTACTGTGTTTGCTGGGATGGCTCCAATTTGGGCAAAGATATTTAATCCCATGCTAACTGATTTATCCAAGCCTTACAATTTCTCTAAGCTTCGTGTTATAACCAATACAGGCGGTAAGGTGCCGGTTTCTATTGTTAAAAAACTGAGGACATTATTTTCTAATGCCAGAATTTTCTTGATGTATGGTTTAACAGAGGCGTTTCGTTCTACTTTCTTAGACCCTGATGAGATTGATAAACGGCCGGATTCTATTGGAAAGGCGATTCCAAATGTTGAAATTTTTGTCCTCAATAAAGATGGTAAAGAATGTAAGCCTCACGAGGAGGGAGAATTGGTCCATCGTGGCGCTTTAATTTCAAAGGGATACTGGAACAATCCTGAAAAAACAGCAGAAGTTTTCCGACCAAATCCTCTTTTAGGAAAAGCGAATGCACATCTTGAAACAGTGGTTTTTTCCGGTGATATTGTTAAAAAGGATGAAGAAGGTTTTCTTTATTATGTGGGACGCAAAGACCATATGATAAAAACCAAAGGTTATAGGGTAAGTCCCACTGAAGTTGAAGAGTTAATTTCTAATATGGAAGGTATAAGTGAATGTGTGGCCACAGGTTTTGAAAAAAATGATGAAATTCTGCTGCGTGTATTTGTCCATTTGACCGATAGTTCCCTTACTCCAGACGATATTATTCGTTTTTGTAAACGTAACTTTCCTTTCTATTTGGTACCTGACGAAGTGATTGTTGTAGATCATTTTCCTCTTACTCCAACAGGCAAGATAGATCGCGAAAAAGTTATTCAAGAATATAAAATGAACCGGTAAATATAATAAGTAAATAAAATAACGGAGTTTTATTTTATGATTAGTGAGCCTTTTGCTGGTATTGATCTTCAATCAATTACAGAAGATTACGAGACACCTTTTTATCTTTATGATATCAGATTTGTTCTGGAGAGAGCGCATCATATCAAAGAAAATTTAAGCTCCGATATCAAACTTTACTATTCCGTCAAAGCCAATCCCAATGGTAAGATTCTTGCTAAACTTTCGGAATTTGTAGATGGTGCTGATATTTCTTCTGGCGGGGAATTGGTAAAGGCAATCCAGGCGGGATATAATCCAGATAAGCTTAGTTTTGCAGGGCCAGGGAAAACGGATTATGAACTTGGTCAGGCTATTGCGGCCCAGATTGGTTCCATTAGTGTCGAATCTATAAATGAGTTTTTGAGGATCAATAAGATAGCCCAGCGAATGAATAAAAAGGCTAATGTTTCACTTCGTATTAATCCTTCCAGAATGTTCAAAGAATTTGCTATCAAGATGGGAGGAAAATCTTCTCAATTTGGAATTGATGAAGAAAGATACCTTGATTTTTTTGAAACATTATCCCAGTGCAGTAATTGTCAATTTGTTGGTATTCATATTTATTCCGGGACTCAATGTTTGAAACCCGAAGTTCTTATAGATAATTTTTGTAATACTATGGATGTTGTTCAGAAAGTGGTAAAGGAGACTAAAACTGTTCCTAATATTATTAATTTTGGTGGTGGATTTGGAGTCCCTTATTATGAGAATCAAACTGCCTTTGACGTAAAAAAGGTTTGTTCTCTTTTTTCAGAAAAGTTTGCAAATTTTAAAATTCAGAACAAGCTTCCAGAATTAATTGGTTTGATCGAATTGGGCAGATATTTAGTGGCGGAAGCAGGAATATATGTAACAAGAATCATCGATATAAAAGAGTCCAGAGGGGAGAAATACTGTGTCATGGATGGGGGCATGCATCATAATCTACCAGCCAGCGGAAATTTTGGCCAGATTATCCGTAAGAATTTTAAAATAGCAAATATATCGGATTCCAACGGTACTGTTGAAACTGTTACAGTTGTAGGACCTTTGTGTACTTCTATTGATATTCTGGGGAAGAATATATCAATTCCCAAACCAAAAATAGGAGATTATTTAGCTGTATTAAATTCGGGAGCTTATGCGTATACAGCCAGTCCTCTTTTGTTTCTTTCTCATAAGCTCCCAGATGAATTAATGATAGATGAAAATAATGAAGTAAAACCTGTTGGAGAGTCTTTTCCGTCGTCTTGAATCTTATGCGAGGATATTAATGATTACTATAAGAAAAGCTTATCCAGAAGATTTTGATGCAATATATCCCCTATTGTCAGAGTTTAATAGCCTGTATTTAACCAAGGATAGATGGGAACAATTATTTGTGGATCGTTGGAATGCTGAAGAAGGGTATTTTGGATATGTAATGATGGATGGCGATCGTGCCGTAGGATTTTTAGGGTTAATTTTTAGCAAGCGAATTATTAAGAATAAAGTACATAAATTTTGTAATATGACGAGCTGGATTGTTAAGAAAGAATATAGAGGCAGGAGTCTTTTTCTCCTGCTTCCTGTGTTAAAACTTAAAACTTATACCCTGACTGATTTTACGCCTTCCAGGGAAGTGTATGCTATTTTGAAAAAAGCGGGCTTCCAGGAATTTGAAACTCATTATCGACTTATATTCCCTTTCCCGAATATAAGCAAGTTATGGTCAAATTGTGAGGTTATTTTTGATAAAAATATTATCGAAAAGAAATTAAACAAAAAAGATTATCAGATATACCGAGATAATCAATTTCCTCATTGCCATCATCTTATAATTAGATCAAAATATGGAGAATGCTATTTAGTAATGGGTAGAATGGTAAGAAAAAAATTCCCTTTTTTTATTGCTCAAATTTATTATATTAATAACTTAGATGTTTTTAGAAAATGTATTGGAATGATAAGATTTGAGGTCTGCTTTCGGATAAAAGTATTTGCTATTTATATCGATGAAAGATTTCTCGGGAAGAAGAAAATTCTGTTTTCCAAAAAGATGTTTCTCAAAGAACCACGTTTATATAGATCCGATGCATTGAGTAAGGAGGATATGGACAGTCTCTATTCTGAATCAGTGATTTTTAATATATAGTTAAACTTTAGCAAATTTTAGTGCATAAACCAGAGTTTTTGTATATATGGTTCAGGAGTAATAAATATGGATAGTGAAGAGATTAAAGAAAAAATAAAAGAATATTTTAGAGAAAATAATGATTATGTGCCAGAAGAGAATGAAGATCTTTTTGAGAGTGGTGTATTGGATTCGTACGGCGTGGTTGATTTTCTAACATTTCTTGAGGAAAAACTTAACGCCAGTATAAACATTGAGGATATCACGATGGAGAACTTTTCCACG
>CAYYPT010000003.1:0-41287 GCA_964473625.1 uncultured bacterium
GTTTGCTATACGAGAGGGAGGTCGTACAGTCGGCGCTGGCGTAGTAGGAAAAATAATTGAGTAGATCCTAAAAAGGTAGGAGATTAAAACACCGTGGCTGGTCAGACAATAAGAATAAAATTAAAAGGTTATGATCATAATCTCATAGATAAATCGACAGAGCGAATTGTGAGAACAGCGAAATCAACTGGGGCTGCCATTGCAGGACCAATACCTTTACCTACCAAGCGAACAGTCTATACAGTTTTGCGGTCGCCTCATGTTGATAAGAAGTCTCGAGAACAGTTTGAAACCAGGATTCACAAAAGGCTTATTGATATCTTGAATGCTTCGCCTAAAACAGTGGATGCTTTAATGAAGCTGGAATTGCCTGCAGGTGTTGACGTTGAAATTAAGGTGTGATAGAACAATGAAAGGTCTTTTAGGAAAAAAAATCGGAATGACCCGGTTCTTCAACGAAGATGGAAGCTCAGTTGCAGCGACCTTAGTTGAAGCCGGGCCCTGTACTGTTGTACAGATTAAAACAAAAGAGCGAGATGGTTACAATGCAGTTCAGTTGGGATATCAAGAAAAGAAAAAGCGAGTAACCAAACCATTGATGGGACATTTTAAAAAGGCCAATGTTGTTCCTCATAAAATCTTGAGGGAATTTAGAGATTTCGATGGCAAGGTTAAAGAAGGAGACCAGATCGGCGTAGATATCTTTACTCCAGGAGAGTATGTAAAAGTTACTGGCTTCTCGAAGGGGCGAGGATTTGCTGGAGTTGTTAAACGATATGGATTTGCTGGCGGGCCTAAAACACATGGCCAGTCGAATAGGCACAGGGCTCCCGGTTCGATTGGTCAGGCAGCTTATCCTAAGAGGGTGTTTAAGGGATTAAAGATGGGTGGACGTATGGGAAACCAGCGAACAACAATCAGAAATCTCAAAATATTAAAAGTTTTTACCGACCGTAACCTTTTGCTTATAGAAGGTGGTATTCCAGGAGCAAGGAATAGTATTGTAGAGATTAGAGGTTGAATTTGCAAGTATGGGTGAAAGTGTGAAATTAGATGTCTATAAAATTGATGGTTCAACCACTGGAGAGCAACTGGCGCTTGCTCCAGAAATTTTTGATATTGAACCGAATGACCATGCTATCTGGCTGGCTGTAACTGCGGAGCTGGCCAACCGACGTCAGGGGACATCCGCAACTAAGAACCGATCTGCTGTTCGTGGTGGAGGCAGAAAGCCATGGCGTCAGAAGGGAAGAGGAACGGCTCGTGCTGGAACGATTAGATCCCCCCTATGGGTTGGGGGAGGGCGCGTTTTTGGTCCAACTCCACGGAGTTATACTAAAAAAGTTCCTAAAAAGATAAGCCGTCTGGCGAGGAAATCGGTACTTTCCTGTAAAGCCAGAGAGAAGAAAGTAACACTGATTGAAGATTTTTCGTTTGAAAAGCCCAAAACAAAGCAGATGGTAGAGGTGTTAAAACAGCTCCAGTTAGATTCAACAAAAACACTTCTTTTGGTTCCAAAAACCGATCGATCCGTATGGCTTTCTACTAGAAATCTTCCCTATGCAGCAGTGAAAGAGGCGGCTTCGTTTTCTGCTTACGATGTGTTGAATGCTGATATGCTTTTGATCCAGAAAAGTGCATTAGAAAAAATAAGTGAGGTTTTAAAAAAGTGAAACCAAACAGAGAAATTATTATCCGACCTTTAGTTACAGAGAAAATTTCAGCTCTCCAGGAGACTGAAAATAAAGTAGCTTTTATTGTTGATAGAAATGCTAACAAAATTGAGATTAAAAAAGCAGTAGAAAAAAAATTCGACGTTAAAATAAAAAAAGTAGCTACTGTAAATATGAAGGGGAAACTTAAGCGTCTGGGTAGATTTGAAGGGAGAAGACCACGTTGGAAAAAAGCTATTGTGACTTTAAGAGAAGGATTTAAAATTAACTTTTTTGAGGGTAAGTAGTTTCTATGCCGGTAAAGAATTTTAGACCAATTACGCCATCTCAGAGATTTAAGACGGTTTCAAGCTTCGAAGAAATTACAAAAACAAAACCGGAAAAGTCTCTTATTATTCCTATTAGAAAGAAAGCTGGAAGAAACAATCTTGGGAGAATTACTGTAAGGCGGCGGGGTGGAGGCCATAAACGATTTTATCGGATTATTGATTTTAAACGGGACAAAGATAATATCCCGGCCAAAGTAGCCGCCATTGAGTATGATCCCAATAGATCCGCCCGTATTGCGCTTCTTCACTATGCTGATGGGGAAAAGAGATATATTTTAGCGCCTCAGGGATTGGCAGTGGGCGATCAGGTGATGTCGGGGGAAAAAGCGGAGATTCGTATAGGGAATGTTCTCCCCTTAGAGAAGATTCCTCTTGGAACGGAGGTTCATAACATAGAACTTAAACCAGGACATGGTGGGCAACTCGTTAGAGGGGCTGGAACCTCTGCTCAGTTGATGGCTAAAGAAGGAAAATACGTGCAACTTAAACTTCCTTCGGGGGAAGTGCGGATGATTCGTTTTGATTGCCGTGCTACTATTGGCCAGGTAGGCAATTTAGATCATGTGAATATTTCTCTGGGGAAGGCTGGACGTTCACGCTGGTTGGGAAGGCGGCCTAAAGTCAGAGGTGTAGCCATGAATCCTGTTGATCATCCAATGGGTGGAGGAGAAGGCAAAGCGTCAGGGGGCCGGCATCCTACTACACCATGGGGAAAACCAACAAAGGGATTTAAAACTCGACCCAAGAAGAAAAAGTCAGATTCGTATATTGTGAAACGGAGAAAATAGAGGGAATTTAAATGGGGCGTTCAATAAAAAAAGGACCGTATATTGATCCAAAACTTCTGGCAAAAATTGAATCGCTGAACAAAACTAATACAAAAAAAGTTATCAAAACGTGGGCTCGAAGAAGTACTATTCCCCCAGAGTTTGTGGGTCATACTATTGCGGTTCATAATGGAAAAAAATTTATTCCTTTGTTTATTACTGAGAACATGGTAGGCCATAAACTAGGAGAATTTGCTCCGACCAGAACTTTTAGGGGCCACGGAGGGAAAAAAGCAACAGGTCGTGTGTCAAGGGTAGCATAAAAAAGTGGGTTATTTAAAATGGAAGCAAAAGCTTTTGCACGGTATATTAGAATGTCACCTAGAAAAGTTCGTCAGGTGGTTGACCTTATCCGGGGAAAATCAGTGGAAGAAGCGATCAATCTTCTTCATTTTACTCCTAAGCGGGGTTCTTTCCCTGTAGAAAAAGTATTGCGTTCTGCAGTGGCTAATGCTATGAATAAAGAAGAAGCTTCAAAATTAGATCCTGAAGATTTATTTGTTAAAGAAATTTGGGTGGATCAGGCCCCTACTATACATCGTTATAGACCGGGACCAATGGGTAGAGCAAATCGTATTAGAAAACGATCCTGCCATATTTCTGTTGTCGTTTCTGATAAGCTTGTGGATTAAACTGGAGGAATATATTGGGACAGAAGACCAATCCAATCGGGCTGCGACTCGGGATTAACCGTTCATGGAAATCCTTATGGTTCGATGAGAAGGGGTTCTCAAAAAAACTTAAGGAAGATTTAATGCTGCGGGAGTACATTCGCAAACGATTACCAAATGCTGGTATTTCACAGATTGAAATTAAACGTACTCCCCGGCGGATTACTTTAACCATTCACACTGCCAGGCCAGGCATTGTGATAGGTAAAAAGGGAGCTGAGGTTGATAAATTAAAGGAAGAACTTCAACGCATTACTTCGCAGGAGGTTCAGGTTAACATTCATGAAATTAAACGGCCAGAGTTAGACGCGTATTTAGTTGCAGAGAATATTGCACGGCAACTTGAATCAAAGGTTTCTTACAGGCGTGCGATGAAACGTGCAATTACCTCAACTATGCGAATGGGAGCCGAAGGTGTGCGAATTTCTTGCTCAGGGCGTCTTGGAGGTGCAGAGATGGCGCGTAGGGAACAATACAAAGAAGGAAGAATCCCACTTCATACCTTGAGAGCGGATATTGATTACGCTTTAGCAGTAGCTAATACAACTTATGGTACTATTGGGGTTAAAGTATGGATTTGTAAAGGAGAAGTTATCGGAGTTTAGACTTATGTTAATGCCAAAAAAAGTCAAATGGAGAAAACAACAGCGTGGTCGCATGAAAGGAAAAGCCTATCGCGGTTCAGTTCTTTCTTTTGGAACTTATGGGTTAAAAGCGCTGGAACCAGGCTGGATAACAAGCCGTCAGATTGAGGCTGCCCGTATAGCTATTACCAGGTATATTAAAAGAGGTGGAAAGTTATGGATCAGGATTTTCCCTGATAAGCCTTTTACAGTCAAACCTGCAGAGACCCGTATGGGGAAAGGTAAAGGGAACCCGGAATATTGGGTAGCAGTAGTAAAGCCAGGAAGAATTTTGTTTGAGTTAGAGGGAATACCATACGATACTGCCAAGGAAGCAATGCGACTTGCTTCTCATAAGCTTCCTATTAAGCTGAAGTTTATTACATCTCTTGAAGGAGGTAACCTGCGATGAAAATGGAAGAAATAAAACAGTTGCCTCTGGAAGAGCTTAAAATTAGATTACAGGACACAGAAGAAGAGTTGACCAATTTGCGATTTCAATTAGCTCTTCATCAGTTAGACAATCCTTTGAAAATTCGTTCTGTTCGCCGTGATATTGCCCGGCTAAAGACAGTCATTAGAGAATACGAGCTGGGATTGAGAAAAGAAAAAAGTCCCCGGCATGAGGAGTAATAAGTAATGGAAAGATCTAGAAGAAAAACTTTCGTGGGGAAAGTTGTGAGCAACCGGATGGATAAATCAATTACAGTAATGGTAGAACGAAGATTTCGTCATCCACTTTATGGAAAATATGTTACAAAGAGTTCCAAATTCATGGCTCACGATGAAGAGAATGTTTGCCAACCCGGAGATATAGTTCGCATTATGGAGACGCGACCTCTTAGTAAACGGAAGCGGTGGCGTTTGGTTGAAATTGTAGAAAAAGCGCAGTAAAGATGTTACGGAGATTAAGTTAAAATGGTTCAACAGTATACGAAACTTAATGTGGCAGATAACACTGGAGCCAAAAAAGTTCAGTGTATAAAGATCTTAGGCGGAACTGGACGAAGATACGGAAGCATAGGCGATATTATTGTTGTGTCGGTTAAAAGTGCTGTTCCAGGTGGAAGTGTTAAAAAGGGCGATGTTAGCAAGGCTGTTGTTGTTCGTACGAAGAAAGAGGTAGGACGTCCTGATGGTTCTTATGTCAGATTTGATGATAACGCTGTAGTACTGATTAATGATCAGAACGAACCAAAAGGGACACGTATTTTTGGGCCTGTAGCCAGGGAATTGCGTGAAAAACAATTTATGAAAATTGTTTCTTTGGCTCCAGAGGTACTTTGATTTTTAGCGGAGTGATTTAAGAATGAAAGTTGTTAAGAACGATATGGTTTTAGTAATTTCCGGCAATTACAAAGGTAAAAGGGGAAAGGTACTTAAGGTTTTCCCAAAAAAGCATAGAGTTATTGTTGAAGGAGTAAATTTTGTCAAACGGCACACCAAACCTACTCAAAAGAATCCTCAGGGTGGAATTGTAGAAAAAGAGGCTTCAATCCATGTTTCAAATCTGATGGTTATTTGTCCAAAATGTGATACGCCGACGCGGCTGGGGAGAAAAATATTGGAGGATGGGAAAAAAGTTCGGGTTTGTATGAACTGCGGAGAAATGTTGGTAGCTTAAATAGATAGACAGGAGATTTAGAATAAATGGAGAGTTCAAAAGAGAAATATGTTCCAAGGTTGTTGGTTCGTTACAAAGAAGAAATAGTGCCTCGTTTAATAAAAGAATTTGGTTATAAGAATGTAATGCAGGTTCCCCGACTGGAAAAGATAGTGCTAAATATGGGAGTGGGTGAAGCAACGCAGGATGGAAAATTTTTGGAAGGAGCTGTGGAAGATCTTACAGTAATTAGTGGTCAGAAAGCAGTGATAACCAGAGCAAAAAAATCGATATCGAATTTTAAGCTCCGGGCTGGTGTTCCAATAGGTTGCAGGGTAACGTTACGAAGGTGGTACATGTATGAATTTCTCGATAGATTGCTAAATATTGCTATTCCTCGTGTTAGGGATTTCAGGGGGATTAACAACAAAGGATTTGATGGGAAGGGCAATTTTACTCTGGGAATAAAGGAACAAATTATTTTCCCTGAAATAAATTATGATAAGGTTGTAAAAATTAGAGGCTTGAATGTAACAATTGTTACTTCAGCATCTACGGATGAGGAAGCTTACGAACTTTTAAGACTGTTTGGGATGCCGTTTCGAAGAGAAGAAAATCCTTCGTTCCAGGAGAGTAAATCAAAGTAGGGAGTTTTTAGTGGCACGAAAAGCACTTATAGCTAAAAGTAAAAAGAAGCCTAAATTCAAGGTAAGACAGTATAATCGGTGCAGCCGATGCGGGAGATCGAGAGGATATATGCGAAAATTCGATCTCTGCCGGATTTGCTTTAGAGAACTGGCTTTATCTGGAGAAATTCCAGGAGTAAAAAAGTCAAGTTGGTAATTTAAGTTTTATTTTCAGGAGTAATTATGTCGATTACTGATCCAATTGCTGATTATCTTACGAGAATTCGTAATGCAGCAAGGGCACGACACAGCAAAGTGGATATACCTGCTTCCAATATTCTCAAGGAAATTACACGTATATTATTGGAGGAAGGGTACATTCGGAATTATACAACTATAAATGATTCCAAACAGGGTATTTTACGCGTTTATCTGAAATATAATAAAGATCGGGAAAGCGCCATCGCTGGGCTGGAGAGAGTTAGCCGCCCAGGATATAGACGTTACACAGGAGTGGAAAAGATTCCCCGTGTTCTCAATGGGTTAGGAATTGCAATTCTTTCCACGCCAAAGGGTATCCTTACAGATAAAGAAGCTCGAAGGGAAAAAGTTGGGGGAGAAATCCTGTGCTATGTTTGGTAAAAGCAAAGTTTGATTTAGAAGGAGTGTAATTTGTCAAGAGTCGGTAAATTGCCTATCGCTATCCCGGAAGGGATACAGATTGAAAAAGAAGACAATCTTATAACAGTAAAGGGTGAGAAGGGAATATTAAAACAGAGAATTCACCCCGATATGAAAGTGATTATTGAAGAAAAATCAGTTCGAGTTGAACGCCCAAGCGATAATCAGTTTCATAAATCTCTTCATGGTCTTACCCGGAGTCTGATATATAATATGGTTTATGGGCTGACCGTCGGGTATGAAAAACGTTTGGAAATTGTGGGAGTGGGTTACAGAGCAGACTTGAAAGGTAGGGTGTTGATGCTCCAACTAGGATATTCTCATCCTATTTATTTTGTTCCCCCGGAAGGAATAACAGTGGAAGCTCCCACGCCAAATTCAGTTGTGGTAAAAGGAATTGATAAACAATTAGTAGGACAGGTTGCAGCAAAGATCAGATCTTTCCGACCCCCGGAACCTTACAAGGGGAAAGGTATTCGGTATGAAGGAGAGTATGTCAGGAGAAAAGCGGGCAAGGCAGCGGTGTAGTAATGATTTGAAATTTTAATTATTGTGAAAAGAAGAGTTATGAAGAACAAAATTTCAAAAAGACATTTGAGACGCAAAAGAATAAAGAGGCACATTCGTAAAAAGATTCATGGCACACCTGAGTGTCCAAGGCTTACTGTTTTTAGAAGTCTAAGGGCAATATATGCCCAGGTGGTGGATGATACCACTCAGAAAACTCTGTTTTCTGTTTCCAGTCTTTCAAAATCCCTATCCAATGATATTAAAAAGGCAAAGGGAAAAGTTGAGGTAGCCAGAATAGTTGGGAAAGCAGTGGGAGAAGAAGCTAAGAAGAGGAACATTGATAAGGTTGTATTTGACCGGAATGGTTACCTCTATCATGGTAGAGTTAAGGCGGTTGCGGATGGCGCGAGAGAGGCTGGTTTACATTTTTAAGTTAGAAAAAACAAAAAGGTTTATTTAAAATATCGGATTATTAATTTAAGAGGTGGAGTAGCTCTTGGAAAAGATAAGTCCTAGTGAATTAGAATTAGAAGAAAATGTTGTTCATATTAACAGGGTGGCAAAGGTAGTTAAGGGGGGAAGGCGATTTTCTTTCAATGCTATTGTTGTGGTTGGTAATGGGAAGGGATATGTGGGTGTTGGGATGGGAAAAGCTCATGAGTTAACCGACGCAATTGCCAAAGCTTCGGAAAATGCTAAGAAAAGTCTGGTACGGATCCCTGTTATTAATGGAACAATACCTCATACTGTTATTGGAAAATTCGGGGGTGGAAAAGTCCTGCTAAAGCCAGCTTCACCCGGGACAGGAGTAATAGCAGGTGGGGCTGTGAGAGCAATAATGGAAGTAGCCGGTATTCAGAACATTTTAACAAAGTCCTTAGGCTCGGCAAATGCCCATAATGTTGTAAAAGCGACAATGAAAGGGCTTCTCCAGCTTAGGGATGCTCTTACTATTGCCAAGGAAAGGGGAAAACAGGTGCAGGAGATTTTTTATGGGAAGGCTTAAAATTACGCAGGTTAGAAGCGCAATTAAAAGAAACGAAAAGCAAAAACGTACTATAAAAGCTCTGGGTTTTCATAGGTTGCATCAAACTGTTGTGCATCCGGATGTGCCACAAATTCGTGGTATGATTCGGAAAGTAGCCCATCTTGTTCAGGTTGAAGAAATTAAGTAATAGGAAATTCTTTGCTGGTGAGGATGTTATGAATCTTGGCAGTCTAAAATATGCTGAAGGATCAAAGAAGAAACAGAAGCGAGTTGGTCGTGGTACAGGTTCTGGCCATGGTAAAACCTCCTGTCGGGGACATAAGGGACAGAAATCCCGGAGTGGAGCTAAATCTCGTCCGTGGTTTGAGGGAGGACAAATGGCTTTGCAGAGACGGGTTCCCAAAAGAGGTTTTACCAGTATTTCCCATCAGGAGTATCAGGTGGTAAATGTTGGCGATTTGGACCGTTTGAAAGAGAAAATGATTTCTCCTGAAATTTTGGCGACAGCGCGACTGATCAAAAAAAACAGTAAACTGAAAATACTTGGGGATGGTAATGTGACCAAACCACTGGAAGTAAAAGCCCATGCTTTCAGTAAAAGCGCTGTAAAGAAACTTGAAAAGGCTGGCGGAAAGGCGATCCTGTTATGATCAAAAGTTTCAAAAGTGTTTTCAAAATTCCAGATTTAAAGAGTCGCATTTTCTTTACTCTCGGAATCTTGGTGCTATACCGGGTAGGTTGTCATATCCCTATGCCCGGTATCAATACTGCTGCCTTAACAGAATTTTTTGCCAGAAGTCGAAATACTCTGTTTGGTCTATACGATATGTTTGCAGGCGGTGCTTTTAGAAAAGCGGCAGTATTTGGGCTGGGAATAATGCCTTATATTTCTTCATCCATTATTATCCAGCTTATGGGAGCTGTAGTCCCCTATTTTCAGCGGTTACAAAAGGAAGGGGAAGAAGGCCGTAAAAAAATCAATCAGCTTACACGATACGGAACAGTCTTTATTGCCGCTATGCAGGCTCTGGGAGTAAGTATATTCCTTGAAAATCTGCCACCAACACAGGCGGGTATTCCGGCTGTCCCACATCCAGGAATGGGATTTAGGCTTTTAGTTATGATTACAATGACTGCAGGGACAATCCTGATAATGTGGATGGGAGAACAAATTACAGAACGCGGCATCGGAAATGGAATTTCTTTGATTATTTTTATTGGCATTATAGCTCGTTTCCCTACCGCTATTTTGGATGAAGTACAACATTTAATTGCCGGTAATAGAGCGTTGATGATGGAACTTTTTATTTTCGCTGTTTTACTTATTATTGTAGGTGCTGTGGTAATGGTTACCGAGGGGACAAGGAAAATTCCTGTCCAGTATGCAAAAAGGGTTATAGGTCGTAAAGTTTACGGTGGTCAGGCAACCTACATTCCTATTAGAGTGGCTGGTTTTGGAGTAATGGCAATCATTTTTGCCCAGGCACTTATGTTTGTGCCCCAAACGGTAAGGCAATTTTTCCCTAACAGTGATTTTATACAAAATATACTCGCCTATTTTGATCTTAGTTCACCTCTTTATTGGTTTATCTACGGTCTGTTAATTGTATTTTTTACTTACTTCTATGCTGCCATTGCGTTTAATCCTGTGGATGTGGCTGATAACATGAAGAAATACGGTGGGTTTATACCAGGGGTAAGGCCTGGCAAAAAAACAGCAGAATACATAGATCATGTGTTGTCGAGAATTATGCTTCCCGCAGCCATATTCTTTGCTCTTGTGGCGATTATGCCTTATTTTGTTGTGAAGTATATGAATGTTTCGTATACGTTTTCACAATTTTTCGGGGGAACAAGTATTTTAATTATGGTAGGGGTTGCTCTGGATACTCTTCAACAGATAGAGTCCCATCTTTTAATGAGACATTATGATGGTTTTATGAAAACTGGGCGTATTAGAGGCCGACGAGTTTTTGGATAATATTATTATTCTAGGATATTCTAATTGACGGCAAAACGGTTGATTATTTTGGGACCGCCAGGAGTAGGAAAAGGAACCCAAGCGAAGAAACTGGAAAAAGATTTTGGCTGGGTGCATGTTTCTACAGGTGATATGTTAAGAGAGGCGGTTAGTAATGGAACACCATTGGGAGTGCAGGTAAAGGTTATTATGGAAAGGGGAGACCTTGTTCCCGATGATATTATGTTAGAGGTGGTAAAAGATCGTCTCAGACACGATGATTGCTTAAATGGCTTTATTTTAGATGGGTTTCCCAGGACCATTCCCCAGGCTGAAGCGTTAGATAAATTACTTAAGGAAGAAAATATTTTTATAGACGGTTTAATTTCTATTAATGTTCCAGATGATGAGATTATTAAAAGACTTTCCCAACGTCTTATTTGTAATAATTGTGGGTATGTATCGACAATCAATGATGGAAAACAGCCAGGAGATATGTGTCCTAGATGTGGTGGTACTCTTATGCGGCGAGAGGATGATGAGCCTACGACAATAAAACGCCGTCTAGAAGTGTATGAAAAACAAACTCGTTCTTTGATTCAATATTATAGAGAAAAAGGCATTCTGTTTGAAATTGATGGCACCGGCTCTATAGATGAGGTGTATGGTAGAATCCTTAATGCGCTGGGTATGTCTTTGGGGCAGAAATGATTTTTATCAAAACTGAGGAGGAAATCCAGAAGATTCGGAGGAGTGCTGAGCTTTTAGTTAAAACTTTTCATGCAGTGGCAGAAGTTTTATCTCCTGGGGTTACTACTGGTTTTTTGGACGAGGTGGCAGAGAAATGTATTCGGGCTGGGGGAGGTAGGCCTGCTTTTAAAGGATATCATGGATACCCGGCAGCTATTTGTGCTTCAATAGATAGTCAAGTTGTTCATGGAATACCCGGGTCAAGAAAGTTGAAAGAAGGAGAAATTGTCGGTATAGATATTGGTGTTGTGTTAGATGGCTATTACTCAGATGCGGCAAGGACTTATGCTGTTGGGAATATTTCTCCTGAGAAATTGCGCCTGATGGAAACTACAAAAAAAGCCCTGCATAGGGGCATTCGGAAATGCCGTGAGGGGAACCGTCTTTCGGATATTTCTCATGCAATTCAAACTTGTGTTGAAGCAGAGGGTTTTTCGGTAGTCCGGGCGCTGGTAGGACATGGGGTAGGAAGAGAACTTCATGAGGATCCACAAATTCCTAACTTTGGTGATCCTCACAGAGGACCTAAGCTTCGTGCAGGAATGGTTTTTGCCATTGAGCCAATGGTTAATATGGAGGCGCCAGAAGTCAAATTTTTAGAAGACGGTTGGACTGTAGAGACGGCTGATGGTTCTCCGTCTGCTCATTTTGAGCATACTGTTCTTGTAACCCATAGTAAACCAGAAATCCTGACGTTAGGTCTTGAACAGGATACTATTTTAGGAAGAGATTATGGCTAAAGAACCACCTATTAAAGTAGATGGGATTATTCAGGAAACTCTTCCCAACGCTACTTTTAGAGTAGAATTGGAAAGTGGGCATAAAATCCTTGCTCACGTTTCGGGTAAAATGAGAATGCATTTTATAAAGATACTACCTGGGGATAAGGTAACAGTAGAACTTTCACCTTACGATCTTACCCGGGGAAGAATTATATATAGATATAAGTAAATGAGGTTTAAAAATGAAAGTTCGTGCTTCTGTAAGAAAAATGTGTGATAAATGTAAAATTGTTAAGAGGCGAGGCGTACTGCGCGTTATTTGTACAAATCCTCGTCACAAACAACGTCAAGGATGAAATTTGAAAAACAAGATTAAGAAGAGGAGATAAAGTGGCTCGTATTGCTGGTATTGATCTTCCCAGAGAAAAACGGATTGAAGCAGCGCTGACCTATATTTATGGGATAGGATTTACTACCTCAAGAAAAATTCTAAAAGAAGCTGGAATAGATCCTAATCTTCGAGTGAAAGCTCTATCGGATAGTGACGTAGCAAAAATCAGGTCGGTTATTGATGCAAACTACAAAGTTGAAGGTGCGTTGCGAACCGAAGTTACCATGAATATAAAACGGCTCATGGATATAGGTTCATATCGCGGGCTTCGTCACCGGAGAGGTTTAACTGTTAGGGGGCAGAGAACCAGAACAAACGCTAGAACCCGAAAGGGTAGGAAGAAAACTGTAGCTGGTAAGAGAAGAAAGTAAGTAAAACTTAAAGGTTTTTAAAGAAAACGAGGAGGATAGATTTGGCATCTCCTAAAAGAGGTCGGAAGAAAAAAAAGGAAAAAGTAGAAGCTGAAGGTCAAGCACATATCACTGCAACTTTCAATAATACAATTGTCTCTTTGACGGATAATTACGGTAATGTAATCTCGTGGGCCTCGGCAGGACGAATAGGGTTTAAAGGCGCCAGGAAAAACACACCATTTGCCGCTCAGTTAGCTGCCAAGACTGCGGCCAAAGAGGCTATGGATTTGGGCTTGCGGAGAATCAGTATTATTGTGAAAGGACCTGGTTCTGGCAGGGAAGCAGCGATTAGATCTCTTCAGGCTGCAGGTTTAGAAGTGATAGCTATCAGAGATGTTACCCCTATTCCTCATAATGGATGCCGGCCTCCAAAGCGCCGAAGAGTATAATGAAATAAGTAATAAGTTGAGGGTGTGTTAATGGCAAGATATCGAGACTCAGTTTGTAAATTGTGCAGAAGAGAAGGTGAAAAACTTTTTCTCAAAGGAGCAAGATGCCAGACGGCTAAATGTTCTTTTGAGAAAAGAGGGTATCCCCCTGGTCAACACGGCAAGTCTCACCGACTAAGAAAGTTATCAGATTATGGTTCGCAGTTAAGAGAAAAACAAAAAATTAAGCGATATTACGGTCTTCTCGAATCTCAATTTCGTGAGACTTTTGAAAAAGCAAGCAGAAAAAAAGGAATTACAAGTGAAAATCTTTTGAAGATGCTTGAGAGCCGTATGGACAATATTGTTTTCCGATTAGGTTTTGCATCTTCACGAAGTATGGCCAGACAGTTAGTCAGACACCGCCATTTTATGGTGAACAACAAACTGGTAGATATTCCTTCCTTCCAGTTAAAGCCGGGCGATGTTATCCAAGTACGGAGGAAAAGTAGAAAATTGGATGTTATTCATAGCTCTATGAGGAGAATCAAAGAGGGAAAACAATTGCCGTGGCTGAGCCTGGATAAAGCTAATCTCAAAGGGACATTTTTAGAAGTCCCAAGCAGGGCAGATATCCCTGTAACATTTAACGAAAGTTTAGTTGTAGAACTTTACTCAAAATAAAAAAAATAACTAATAAAGAGTGAATATTTGAGGATATAATTTATGAATCGGTCTACATTACAAATGCCAGAAGGCGTTGAAAAAGATGAGACTACTTATTCCAGCACATATGGCAAGTTTATAGTGCAGCCTCTTGAAAGAGGTTTTGGTGTGACTTTAGGGAATGCTTTTCGGAGAGTGCTTCTTTCTTCTCTTCATGGAGCGGCTATTACCCATATCCGAATAGATGGAGTGCTGCATGAATTCTCTACTGTGCCTGGAGTAGTGGAGGATGTTTCAGAAATTATTCTTAATTTAAAACAGGTCCGATTGAAACTCCTGAACAAGCGTCCGGATCGTGTGTCGCTTGTTTTGAAAGGTCCTGGGGAATTTAAAGCAGGAGACATTCAAAAAAACACTACGGATTTTGAAGTGTTGAATCCTGATCATCATATAGCCACGTTAAACGAAGATGCAGACTTTAAAATGGAATTAAGAATAGGAAGAGGAAGAGGATACCTTCCTGCAGAAGAGAATAAACTTCCGGATCAACCGATCGGAATGATTCCTCTTGATGCTGTTTTTAACCCTATTCGCAAAGTTAATTATCGCGTGGAAAATACACGGGTAGGACACAGAACAGATTACGAAAAATTAACCATTGAGGTGGAAACAGATGGGAGTATTACTCCTGACGATGCGCTCACTTTTGCCGGGAAAATTCTTAAAGATCATATCGAACTTTTTATCAGTTTTGATGTTGAACCAGAAGAGGAGGAAGAGGTTTCGAGAGTAGACGAAGATGCTTTGAAGATTCGCAAACTTCTGAAAATGAGTGTAGAAGAATTAGAACTTTCTGTTCGTTCCCAAAATTGTTTGAAAGCGGCCAAAATAGAGACTATTGGAGATTTGGTCCGCCGAGACGAACAGGAGATGTTAAAATTTAGAAATTTCGGCCGGAAATCTCTTCAGGAACTTGCGAGGATACTGGAAGAAAAAGGCCTCCATTTTGGTATGGATGTAGATGCATATCTTAAAGGTGAATCTTCCTGAAAATAGTAAACGAGGAGAGGTTAATACATGAGACACCGGAAGTCGGTAAAAAAGTTAGGACGTACTGCTGCACATAGAAAAGCTTTATTAGCAAATCTTTCAGCGGCTTTATTTGAACAAAAACATATTCAAACAACTGAAGCCAAGGCAAAGGAAACCAGAAGGGTTTCGGAAAGGCTTATTACTTTAGCAAAAAAGAATACTCTCCATGCAAGACGGCTTGCTTTAAAACGTCTTCGCAGGAAAAAAATAGTGAATATCCTTTTTGATAAAATTGCTCCGTTTTATGCGGATAGAGCAGGTGGATATACTCGGGTAATTAAATTAGGTCAGAGACCCGGGGATGGCGCAAGTATGGCTGTTCTGGAATTAGTGGGTTATGAAACAGCCAGCAAGAAGAAGAAAGAAAAAGAGGCTAAACTCGAAGCCAAAAAGAAACAAGGGAAGAGCGAAAAATCAAAAGGGGTATCGCCGGTTGCTGAAACTATTGATGATAGTAGTGCTAAAACAAAGGAGAAAAAAGCAATATCCAGTGAGAAAAAGGAAGCAGTAGATAAGGAGAATAAAAAAGCTAAGAAAGAAAAAATCACAAAAGAGGATAAAAAGGATAAGAAAGTTAAGCAGGATAAGAAGGAGAAAAATTCCTGACAGAGCTTTTGTAAATTAGCGAAAGGAATTCTATTTTATAGTTTTTTGCTGAGAGTATTAATTTGAGTTTTGTTTTATTTGGTTGTTATATTAAGAGACTTAGCTAACTTTGCGTGAGAACCAATCTATTGAGAGGGCAATCTAATTTTTGGGTTGTCCTTTTTTCTTATTTTTTTTAAAAATGGATTTTTTGCGTGGGATTTCTACAATTATTCCCTTACTGCTGAAAAAGAAGAGGTCTCCTACAGTAAGTCCAATTGACTCGCGAAGAGGCTGCCAATTTTCTCGATACGACTCATTGTCTACATGGGTTCCGTCTTTATCTTTGGTAATCAGACGAACACGCTGAGGATGGTCACGATTTATCATGAAAGGCGAGTGAGTGGTATAAACAAGTTGGTTTTTCTCTGAAAGATTTTCAAGAAGGTGAGTAAGATCTTTCTGACCTGACGGATGTAAATGTAGCCCAGGCTCATCTAAAAGGAACAGATATTCATTTGCTTTTGCCTCACTTGTAGTGGCAATAAAGTTAATGTAAAATGAAAGATACCACAAAAAGCCCTGGGATCTTGTTTTAGGAGTGTCATAAACGGTTGTTGCATCGCTGAAATCTATATATAGAAGTTTTCCGTTGACCCGTAATTTAATTTCAAGGGTAGGTTCCTGTGTCCACACTTCCTGAATTCTTCGGGTGATTTCACGGCCAGTTTCTTCAGTAGCTCTTCTTCCTCTCGTAGAGTCTTCAAAAATCAGGGAGGGATCTTCAATTCCTCCTATTTTTAGAAGATTTCTTTCTGTCCGGGAATCATTTTCTCCTTTTAGAATAGATTCCATATCTACACGGTCTTTTATAATAGGGATAGTATCGAAATAAAGAATTTTGGGGAAAAATTCAAAAAGGGATTTTACGTTACCGATGGCAAGAGTTTTCTCATTGAGTTGGATTTTATAATCTGAAAGTTTTGGTCCTTCCCTTTTTAAAATAAAGGAGTCTACAGAGCGAAACCCTTCATATATTTTTGCGAGTTTGGTTTGCTCTTCACGGGTAAAGTTGGTTAATTCTATTGCAATCTGAGGAGGTTTTGATACATGATATAGTTCAGAATATTGACAGGTTAGTTCATTGTTCAGCGGCATATCCGGCCGTACGTGTTCTATTGCCTTAAGTATGTTTGTTTTCCCGGATTCATTTGGACCAATGAGAACTGTTATTTTAGGAGAGAGAGGAAGAGTCATTTTATGAATTGATTTAAAGGAGTTAATGTGCACTTTAGAGACTATCATGGAACCTCCTGAGAACTTTGTATCTTTCTATGAAAAAATAAACATCTTTTTGAAAAATGCAAGTGAATTTGTGTGTTTTTTTCGTAGGCAGAGGTAAATAATAAATGCCATCGTTCAAAACGATGGCACTCATAGATATTTGATAAGTTAGGAAAAATTTCTGTTGGGAATTAGTATTTGATACCAAAAGATAAACGAAATTCCCTTCCTGGAATAGGATAACCATCCATTATATAAATAGATTTATCCATGATATTCCAGGCTTCCAGCTTTGCATCGATGTTGAATCCAGAGAATGAAAAATAACAGCCAATATTACCGCTAAGCAGATGGTATGCATTAAGATAATCGTATTTATAAGTTATGTAGTTAAAATAGCGCCGTTTCCCTACCGATCTGTAATTCAAATTGAGGTGAAAAATCCAGTATCTAAAACCAGCATTTATATCAATTTTGTTTTTAGGTCGATAAATCAGAGGATTCCCTCTGTTGGGTGAGTTTGAAGTTTCGTCAATCGCTTTCATCCATGTATGAGCAATTTTGAGGTAAGCGGTGTTTTGTGGAGCTCTAATTGTCCAAATATTTTCGAAACCAGAAATTTTCGCTCTACCGATATTTTGTGGTGTCCACTTCCAATTTGGGCCTGTGTTCCATACAATAAGATCAGTAATGCTGTTTTTAAAATAGGTTAGTTCAATCTGAAATAAACTGGATTGAATGTGACGAAAGAGTAATCCTATATCAAAGTTTGTACTTGTTTCAGGTTTAAGATCAGGATTGCCTTTTGTGTAAGCATCTTCGGGCCAGTAGAGATCATTAAATGAAGGAGCACGGAAAGATTTGTCGAAGTTTCCTTTTATTGCTATGATTCTATTTTCCCCTGAGTTCAGAATGAATCCCAATTCAGGACAAATCTGAGATTTTACGTCGGAATAACTACCCCACCTGAAAGCAGGGAAGAGCCGTCCGCGCAATGGGATTCCAAAGAAAGTAAAGGCGTGGTAATTGATCTCAGTTTGTAAGTAAATGCTGCGGGTTGTCCGAGAATGTTTCCCTACATCTGTGCTTTTTAGATGATCTTCTCTAAGTTCTCCGCCGTGAATTAATGTAAAAGAGGGTGATATAGTCCAGCTTGCTTGAAAGCTTATACCCAGGGCAGAATTTCTGTGATGACTGTATATACCAATATCCCGGAAAACCTGATCGGATTTCTGAGAGTAAAGTTGACTTTTTAGTTGGAGAGAACTTGTAATTCGTTCGTTTAACCGGAGGTTATACAATTTTCGTTTTTCGTCTCTCCGGGCTTGAGGGGAAGGAAAGCTTATCGGGCCTGCAATGCCGCGGTTGGATTTCAAGAATTGGTGGATAAACAGAAGTTTCCCACGGCGTCCAAGATTTAGCTTTGATTTAAAGAAAAAGTTATTTCCATTGAAATCGTTGTTCTCTCGTGTTTTTATCGTTTTGCTCTGAGGCATGATATATTCAAAATTTCCCTTACTTCTGGTATGGTTGTATGTAGTAAAGCAACTAAAAGATCCTAATCTTTGTGAGCCGAAGAGGGTTATCTCTTCTGTTCCAAAGGATCCTGTTATGGACCTGATACCATAGGAAAATCCCTTCTCAGGGATTGATTCATTGGTTATTAAATGTACTACCCCTCCAACGGCGTCGGTTCCAAAGAGAGCAGAATGCCCTCCTCTAATAATTTCAATTCTCTCCAGTGCTTCTATTGGGATAATATTGAGATCAACACCTCCGCTCTGTGCAGTATTAAGGCGCTGATCGTCCAGTAGCACGAGGACCTGTGAATCATTGGACCCCCGGATGGAAAGAGTTTTGAGCCCTGCAAATCCTCCCTGATTCTTTACCAATAATCCACCCACACTTGCCACTATCTCGCCCGCTGTGCTGCCGTTGAGTTCCCGGAATTGGGAAGGCAGGAGTATTTCTGACGATGAGGAAACATTGTCTTTAAGATGATCGGATCTGGTGGCTGTAACAATAATTGGATTTATTGGGATGACCATTGGGCTCAGAGTGAAATCAAGAATTGTTTTCTCTCCAATGGTGATATTCTTTTTTACTGCTGATTTGTAGCCCATTACTTTTACCGTAATAGTGTATGTTCCCTTCGGGATTTTTTGAATGCAGTAATATCCTCCATCTTCTGAAGCTGTACCATAAGGAGTTCCGTCTAGTATAATGTTTGCGTCCGGAATAGGATCACCTGTTTTCTTGTCAAATATAAACCCCGAGATTTTTCCTGTTGATGATGTTGACGGAGAAGAAATTCCAGTGGTAAAGATAATTAGCGTAAAAATAGATGCAATAAAATAGACAGTTCTTTTTTTCATTTTAAACCTCCTTTACTTTCCCTCGAAAGTTCCGGGGAAGTTCAGGGATTTTCTGGTCTCCTGACTTACGGCTCAAACCTACTAACCAGGCCTTCCCATCCGCCTTAGACGGACAGTGGCATTTACTGGCTTTCGTTGCCGATCACAGTAGCGGGGCTGTGGCGGATTTTCACTGCCTTCCCGGAGAAATCCCTTGTAGAAAATGTTTGGATTTCAGTTACTACATTACGAATAAAGGCATCAGATACCTTCAGTGAATCTTATTCAGACTTCCAACGGCATCGCCTCCTCTTATTGTACATGTTTTAACATATTGTGAAGCAATAGATTGAAAATGTTTCATCATCTTCAGGTTAAAAGGAGAAAGTTTGGTGTATTCTGGATCAAGAGTACGATAACCCGATAGATTCTGGAGAACGTATTTTTCTGCCCCGATAATTAGACGAGCCATTTCATCAATCATCTTTTCGTCATGGAATCCAGAGACAAGGGTAGAACGAAATTCGTAAGGAACATTCCCATCCATAATTAATTCAATACTTTTCTTTATCGGTTCAAAAGATATTTTTCTCCCCACTATCATAGAATAATTTCGAGGGGGGGCTTTTATGTCCATTGCAATGTAGTCTATATTTCCATCTGCAATAAGTTTTTTTAGAGTTTCTGGAAAAGTTCCATTTGTGTCTATCTTAACTTCATATCCTAAATTTTTTATCTTCTTTATAGTTTCTATAATGTCTTTCTGCATGAGAGGCTCTCCACCGGTAATGGCAACGCCGTCGAGCTGTTTTCTTCGTGACAGAAGGTATTCCCAGACAGCATTTAATGAAACAGGAGAAGTTTCCGTGATTTTGATTAAATCTGGATTCTGACAGTAGGGACACCTAAGATTACAGCCTTGAGTAAAGATCACAGCGGCTATTCGTCCCGGGAAATCGATGAGTGAGATCTTTTGAAGTCCGCCAATTTTCATGCTGTGACCTTGAAAACTTTTCTTTGCCCGAACTCGGCTTTTTTGCCTACATTCCACTGTGATACGGGGCGTAAGTATCCTACTACTCTGGAATAGATTTCTGTTTCGTCTCCACAGTGTGGGCATTTTTGAACTTCTCCCTCAAGATAGCCATGTGTTCGGCAGATGCTAAAGCTTGGGGTAATGGTAAAGTAAGGAAGATGGTAGGATTCGCTAATTTTTTTCACCAGTCGTTTCAGAGTCTCAGTATCGTGGAGACGTTCTCCCAGATAGAGGTGAAAAACCGTGCCGCCCGTGTAGAGAACCTGGAGAGGATCCTGCAACTCTAAGGCCTGGAAGAAATCGTCAGTATATCCAACAGGAAGCTGACTGGAATTGGTGTAATAAGGTTCTGTTCCTTTCCTGTAATCATCCTCATTAGCACAAATAATATCAGGGTAGTGTTCTTTGTCAATTTTTGCAAGGCGGTAAGCGGTTCCCTCTGCAGGAGTGGCTTCAAGATTGTATAAATTCCCTGTAGACTGTTGTATAGAAAGAAGCCGGTCTCTTATGTGGAGAAGAACCTCTTTTGCAAACTCTAATCCCTTTTTTCTACCTATATCAACTCCGAGAAAATTCAAACAGGCTTCGTTCATTCCTATAAGACCCACAGTTCCAAAATGGTTTGTCCAGAAGCGGCCAGTTTTTGTTTTAACATCCGATAGATAATATTTAGCATAAGGATAGAGATCTGCCTCGGTGAATTTCTCAAGAACTTTTCTTTTTATTTCCAAGCTTGAAACAGCAAGATCAATGAGGCGGTCAAGTCTTCTGTAGAAACCCTCTTTGTCTGAAGCAAGATATCCAATACGAGGCATATTGAGTGTTACAACACCTATCGAGCCTGTAAGAGGATTTGCACCGAAAAGCCCTCCGCCCCTTTTCCTTAGCATCTTTGTGTCCAGTCTGAGGTGGCAGCACATTGAGCGGGCGTCCTCAGGTTTCATGTCAGAGTTGACAAAATTAGAAAAATATGGAATGCCGTATTTAGCAGTCATTTCCCAGATGGGTTTTAACCGTTCTTCATCCCATGGGAAATTTTTAGTAATACTGTACGTTGGAATTGGAAATGTGAAGACTCGTCCAAGGGCGTCACCTTCGCTCATTATTTCAGCAAATGCTTTGTTAAAAATAATAACTTCTTCCTGGAATTCACCGTAGCTCGCATCCATCAGTTTTCCACCAATGATTACAGCTTCGTTTTTCATAAAATCGGGCACGATTAAATCCAGACTGATGTTGGTAAAAGGAGTCTGAAAACCTACTCTTGTCGGGACATTGATATTAAAAACAAATTCTTGAAGTGCCTGTTTTACCTGCACAGGTGTTAGTTGATCGTATCGAATAAAAGGAGCTAAGTAAGTGTCGAAGTTACTGAACGCCTGCGCCCCTGCCGCTTCTCCCTGCAGTGTATAAAAGAAGTTAACAACCTGTCCAAGTGCTGTTCTGAAATGTCGTGCGGGTTTACTTTCCACTTTTCCTTTTGCTCCTTTAAAGCCTTTAATCAAAAGGTCGGCAAGATCCCAGCCCACACAGTACACAGCAAGAATGTTGAGGTCATGAATGTGGAAGTCACCGCTTGTGTGAGCTTCTTTTATTTCTGGAGGATAAATTTTATTCAGCCAGTATTGAGCAGTAATGACAGATGAAATATGATTGTTCAGTCCCTGTATTGAATAGGCCATGTTACTGTTTTCGTTAACACGCCAGTCGGTTTTATTTAAATAAGAATCAACAATATCAGTGCTGATAAGTGTTCGGATGTCTCTCATGCTGGCATGCTGGTCACGATAGACAATGTAGGCCCTGGCAGTTTTTCTGAAAGGGGAATCAATAAGTACAGATTCCACTGTATCTTGTATTTCTTCGACCTCAGGAATCTGGTTGCCCTGTTTCTCTTCCAGATGTCGGACCACATCCCTGCTGAGCCTCTGTGCAGTGTCAATGCCAAATTCCCCTGTTGCACTCCCTGCCTTGAAAATAGCAACTGTAATTTTGGAAGGGTCAAAATCGACGAGACGGCCGTCTCTTTTCCTGACTTTTTTTAGTAACATGATATTTCCTTTTTTAATCAAATAGCTCCCACGAAAAACCAATCCTTGTAATTTTTTTGGGGAGGGGGAATTGTGAAACAACAGAAGTTTTTGTTTCAAAGATATTGTCTACAGCAAAGGTGAAACGGGCTCTCTGAATAAAGATAAAACTTGCTTTAAAATTGACAATGGATCCCGGAGAAATGTAAGAGAAGTAGAAATTTTTTAGTGTTTCACCGGTGAGATTCCAGAATCCGTTCCAGTAGTGATTGCTCAAACATAAATCAACAAGAAGGTCTTCTTTGAAAAACGCATGTTCCCACCAGAGAGAATTATTTCCCCAGAGACCGGGTCTTTCGAGAAGGGTGTTTCCAGTATCGTCTGTTGCTTTGAGAAGATTGAACCCTGCTTCTATCCTGAAACCCAACCATGGCCCCAGTTTTAATTGTAGTTCTGCTCCACGGAAAGATTCTCTATCCTGATTTGTAAAAATACCTCCCCCCTTTGTGAGGGTACCCCGGATGAGATTTTTTGTTGTCCTGACGTAACCTCTTGCTGTGGCTTGGAAACTATTCCACCATTTCCATTTAATTCCAATCTCTAGAGTTCGACCAGTTTCTGGTTTTAAAGATGGATTTGGAAAAATAGCATTTTGAAAAGATTTCATAAGAAGCGAGTTTAACGATACCGGGGGAGTTGGATAAAAAGGATAGCCAAATCGTTCGCCCACGGAAGGATCTCGTATTGTTTCACTGTAAGTTGCCCAAATATTTAGAACTGATAGAGGGTTCCATGAAAGCTGATTCCCCAAGAAAAATCTTACTTTTCCATCAGGTGAAATATGCAAGTGGATTTGCGGCAGAGCTTTTATCCCCCTATACAGCAAAAAGTTACTCTGGAAAAACCCCTGTGTAACGGTGTTAGAAAATCGAAGGCTGTCAGGAATTTTAATTGTCTGCTTTTGTGTTCTGATTCCCCAGGAAAATGATAAGTCCTTTTTCCCAAACTCCTGACGTGCTGAAAAAGCTGTTGTAGTCACAGGGAAAATTTTTCTGATAGAGAAATTTCTCTCCCGTATTTCATAGGAAAAAGAAGTATGCTCTAATTGTAAAGAATTTTTTATTCTCCCTAAATTAAACGTAGTTCGAAAGGTGTGATCGTAGCGGGAATTTTTAAGATGAGGGGAGGTGAGATAAAGTGTATCCCCTGGCATTTGAAGGCTATATGGGATATCTCTATCCGATTTATTGTGGAGAATAGTATACTGGAAATTCCATGCCGGAGAAAGAGACCATGTGATTTTAGAGCGTATTTTTTGGCCGTTGTATTTTTCATCAGGAAGATACTCGCCATATTTTTCAAGAAGTGCTCCCGAAAAAATTTCCAGATTCCGGGTTAACTTTTCACCGAATGTCACATCCAGATCAGAAAAATTGTTTTTCCCGCTTCGGTAAACAATTTTTGTGTAAGGCCTCTTTGAAGGGTTGCTTCTGGAAACAATATTCACAACTCCACCAATTGGGTTAAAACCAAACGGGTTTAAAGACGGAAAGATTTCAATCTTCTTTATCATTTCCACAGGAATAGAGTTCAGATCATGAATGCCTGACCAGGGGTCTGATAATGGATGTCCATCCAGGAGAATGAGAACCTGGTTTAGGTTACTTCCTCCAATTCGACACGAAGACCATTGACCAACAGTGCCAATATCCCTTATTAATATTCCAGGCATCCGAGAGAGAATGTCTCCAAGCCCCAGGTAGTTATTTATCTCTGCTTCTTCAATAGTGAGTGCTGTGGCCGAACACAGGTTGTCCTGAACACCCTGAGAGTATACATATTGTGTACAAACAAAGGTTGAGAGAATTAAGAGAAAAGATTTGTAATTTGTTAGTTTCATTAACTGTTTTCCTGTACAGAAATATAATCTGTTTTTTCCAGCAAATTAATGATAGCAGGAACCAGAGTCAGAAATATTATTGTGTTTGTAACGATATGAACAATGTAGAAACCAAGGCCATAGATGAAACTCCCGGCAAGTTTCTCAAAAGAGAAATTTATAAGCAGTACAAAGGACAGAGTTGTAAGGAGAGCAAAGATAGCTGTTGCCAGAAAACCAGCTAAACCAAGTTTTAAATAATATATTATTCTCTTTTGAGATTTTTGCTTTGCTGCCACAGCTCCCATAAATCCTGCCATAGCCATTGAAAGAATCTGGGCAATGAATAATGGAGGAGCAGCCATCCCAAAAGGATTTAGTAGTGAATAGAGAGTTTCGGTCAGGAGACCAACCACTATTCCTTCCTTGATTCCTAAAAGGTATCCTGAGATGAAAATTGTTGCTGTGATAAGTTCCACATTGGGGATGTTAATAAGTACAAAACCGAGTGAAACTCCCAGAGCTATAAAGATTCCCATCAGGGATATTTTTTTAATGTGCGAGTTCATGGATAACTTCCGATAAATCTGACAAACAAATAAATAAAAAACCGGCCTCGGGGGCCGGTGGATACACAATGGTTTTCCTTTGCCTTCCCTCGAAGGACTTTGTTAATGGGCAGGTCTCCTGGCTTTCCTGTCTTAATTGCCTTCCCACCTCCATGTTTTGGAGACAGTGGCTTTTGATATTAAGACACCCTGTAGTAACAGGGTTAGGATCACAGTTGCGGGGCAGCTCCCGATTCTCACGGGATTCCCTATTCTTCCCAACACTATTGAATTATTTAACCAATTCGAGTGGGACACCCACTACAGAAAGCAATATATAGAAAAACAAAAGGAAAGTCAAGGGATTTTTGTAAAAATGGCTAAAGAAAATGACTGGATATTGATTCTGGTGATGGTTGTCTTACTATATGTAGTAATTTCCCTACGCAAAAGATAAATCACCCTACACCAGATCAGTTTTCCTTGAGAGATTGTTTTCGGTTGTGAAACCATTTCCGTGAGAAAGAAGATGGCTAGATTGTGCGTAGTCTCCCAGTTTATAACATCCATTGTGGGCGACAAAAACCATGGCCACCTATCCCACTGGGTGTGACGTTGAGCAATCTTCAGAGCAGCTACAATTCAGTGATCTTCCTGGGTTGCGTTGTGGGGTCCCTTGTCCTGGAGTTGAGGAGTTAAATCGGGTGGTTGTGAATTGTATCCAGGAAGCGGGCCGGAAATTACTCCCAAAAGAGGTTCCAGGAGGCTGTCCGCCGTGGGGTTTTTCAGGGCTCATAGTATATCCATTGCGCACAATATCTGTGCCAATGCTATAAAGCCGCCGATTATAAAACCGACGGCTTTATTAACAAAATAAGTGAGCTTGTCTGTTCGTTTCTATTCTTCGAACTTTATAGACTCAGATGGACAATCTTCCGCAGCTTCGCGGATACAGTCCTCATTGGCACTAATATCTGCCCCATCAATCACTTTGGCAGTGTCATCTCCCATTTCAAAAACATCGGGGCAGGTACTGACACAAAGTTCACATGCTATGCAATCGTCCGCAATCCAGACTTTTTTAAGAGCCATATTTTTACCTCCTTTCTTTTAAGATTTTATTTATAATTTAAACTGCTCCTTATACATTTTCTGAAGCAGCTCAGTTACAGCCATTGGTTTCATATTAAAAAACGTACTTTGTAGCTCGTTAAGATGAATAGGTGTGCCATATCTTACAACCATAGACTTCCTCTTGGGTCGGAAAATCAACCTGAACGGGTGATAACGGGCAATAAGAGGAGGATTTAGCACCATTCGGTCGTTAGCACCTTCTACTCGAAAAAAAAGTATATAAAAATCACGCTGGGATTCTCTTAAGTTTTTCACTGCCTCTATTACAATCCATCCCAGCCCTGGCCGCCATACAGGCAAAGCAGCTGTTCCACCATCCGGGAAAAGCAAAACACGATTGCCATTAATCCAGCTTTGAGCAAAAGCTTTAATAGATGTCTTGTTAAAACGTGCCGATTGATATCTGTTAATCGGTAGAGCACAGGCCTGCACCCAGTCGGCAAAAGGACCAAAATGCCCATGATTTTTAGGAGGAGTCCCAAACTCCTCTGCAGTCACGGAAACAGGAAAGATCCAAGACTGGAAACTGGGGATGATTCCTCGAGCTAGAAGCCAGCCTAAAAAATGGAAATTATCTGTTCTATTAGAAATATCAGCCATGGAAGCGGCAAGAGCAAAGAAATCAAATCCTAAAGCAGAGGGATGTTCACCAATAAGAAGGAGAGGAAAATTCTTAGAGAGAAAATTTTTGGCATCCCGGTTTATTACAACCTTCAACTGCAATCCCAACTTCTCTAAAAAACGCTTACTCCCCTCAAAAATTCCCTTCTTTTTGATATCCTCATTAAGGGATTTACACTGATTAAGAAATGAGGTTACTGGCAAAATCCATCGTCTATCAACAAGCCTATAAAAAAAACTTTCCTGACGATTTTTCCTGTGCATTTCCAGCAAAACTTCCAGAGGCGTCTTTGTAGAAGTTCCTCTTTCCAGCACATTTAAATTGGCCCGTTGAAATGCGTTTGCCATTGCAGCAAAACGTCGGAGAAAAGGTTGTTGAAAAAGCTGTATCATCAGTGTATAAAGTGACTTAAACTCCAGCTTAAACCGATTGACATACCGAACTTTCCCTCGCGCTTTGTCAATCCATATATGGGGAATAACTCAAGCGACAATCCGGGGGAACCCCATACCAAGCCACACCGCAGGCTGCCGCGGTCTTCTGTACCTATAGGAATGGTATGGCGAGTAGAAAGAAAACCATTTATTTCTCCTGCCAATTGTAATTTATCTTTGAGCTTCCATATAAAACCAAATCCATAGGTAAAAACATCATTTTGCTCGTTAAGTTTGCGCGGAGCTGTCAAAATACCTGCGCCGAAATCTCCAAAAGCTAAGAACGACCCAAAATCCTGTGTGGTTAATATTGAAAGAATAACATCTGTTGTGTTAGGGCCAAGGCCTCGATCCTGGTTAGTATTAGGAAATTTTGTTTCGATTCTAAAGCCTACTGCTGGTGTATGTTTTCCCTGAGGTAAAACACATGCAATAGTAGCGATGCTGAAATCTCCGATATCATGAGCACTCGTTGATTGAATACCAGGATAATTAAAGCTGTATTCCTTTTCGTTGTTGAAACCAAGAACTTCCTGGGCAACACCATTTATTTTTATCCATACATATCTTGAGAGAAAAAAATCAAGTTTTAGAACACCAAAGCGAAACAAATCACCGCGGAGTTCAGAAATAGGAGCTTCCCAATTCTCTCTCAATTCAACAGCAACAAATCCGTCAACAGAGCCTTTTGGCATCTGGTATAAATAATTTGTTTTTAAAGAAAGTACAGAGTAATCGCCAGCAAATGCTAAATCAGCGAAGATTAATACAAAAAAAAGAAAAAATCGTTTCATTATTCACTCTTACATTTAAGAATTGTCCAGGGCATTGGAGGCAGACTTTTTAAATACCCTTTTAGCCAATCGTACTGAGGGTGCTTTTCTAAAAATTCATCTGCATCAAAACCTATATTACAGGAACTTCCCCATTTCGCCCATAATTTCCATTTTGCTGCCATGTTTGCATCAAGCACTTTACCATCAATCGTTCCACCTGGAACATATGCACCCACACTTCCTGGTATACTCCCATTATCCAGATACCAGTGACCACATATAGTTCTGGAAGTTGGTTTTTCTTCTTCAAGGTAAACATCGTAATGGTCTGCCAGCATTCTTTTTGCAATCTCAACATCAATTTTCCCGTAATATTTTTTCATCAACTGATGCCATCTTACGCGGCGGGCAACTGAAAAACTTCTTATATCATCATACGATGCGGCTGTTTCTTCCCTCAAGATCTTTATGTTATTTGCAACGTTTGAACCGGTAAAATAGCCGTTTTTCTTCTTTTCTAAACTATGGTTTTTTAAACCAAGCTCAAGCCGGGCAATTTCGTTTGTTTTTATATTCCCCACAAGCCAGGAATTAGCATAGGCGCCGTTGTTGTTTTTAATCATGATATCCGCCCACTCATCAATGGTGTTGGCATACTGCATGGCTTTTCTGGCTCTCTCGAAAATAGGTGTACCTTTAGGATTAAAACCATGGAAACTCCCAATTGTGGTTTCAGTACCAACAAGGCCTGCTCCGGTAATAAAGAAATCTGTTGCGCTGTATATACATGGTCCCCAGGACTGCATTAAAATTCTGTGTCCTTTTTCAGGAAGAATATCTACAATAATGTTACAAAATCTGAGAAGAGCATAATCAGACCATGAGTTGTGAGCCATTACGATCTTATGGTCAGCAGTTGCATCACCTGTGGCAATAAAAGCACTGCATCCAGCACCATAGATTTTCTGTTTTTCCTCAGGCCACCAATACCAGAGAACATCGAGAAAACCGTTCATGAAAATCATTTCATCAAGGGTTATTTTTTTACCCGCTTTTTGAAGTCCTGCTACCATTCCTTTCATTTCTTCCACATACTCTTCTGATATTTTATTCTTAAAAAGTTCAGTAGCCTTATTAACAAAGAAATCAAGATCCTTGGCAGTGTTGAATTTCTCAACATAGGCGACTGTTTTCAAAAACTCATCAATTTCGTTAGCAGTGAGATAACCACGCTGGAATCCTCTTTCAAAAGGCTTGCCTTCAATATGCAAGAAAATCCAGCCGTTTTTGTCGTATCGGTAGGCCTTTGCCAGCCATTGGTTTTCCTCTTTTGTCAGGTTTTTGTCTGCCCCAAAAGAGAGAACGCTTGTTACAAGAAAGAGAAAGATTGAATATAATAAAAGTCTTTTACGCATTTTGTTTCCCTCCTATTTTAAAGCTTAAAATAAAATTCCTTCCCGGACCGTTGATACCAGATCTGTACTCGCGATAATTTATATCAAAAATGTTTTCTGCGGCAAACTCTATGCTTCCCCAGTTCTTTACATTAAATGCTGTCCGAAAATTGACAGTTTGCCAGTTAGGTGTACCTCCCGGGGGAATTCGTGGATCATCTTTGTTGTCTTGAGAAAGGCGATTCTGTTTTCTGGCGAATCGTGAATAGAAATATAGATGAAAGTTTTCGCCACGCCATTCCAGACCCATCAAACCAAATGTTGGAGGAATCCCACCTACAGGTTCATTAGCAGTAGTATTTTGCCCGTATGTGCTGGTAAGATTAAAGAGAAAAACGAGCTTAGGCATCAAGTAGTAGTTCATTTCTATTTCAGTTCCACGGATAAACGCATTGCCAATATTCTTCTTAGTCTTAACCTTGTACGTGGTACCATTTATCTCGATTGTTGAAGAGCCATTATAAGTTGTCGGAGCACTTGCCAGCAAACCTGAGATTCTTGAGTAATAGAAAGAAAGTTCCCCTTTTAGTCTGGAAAAGTCAAATTTAAAACCGCTGTCTAAACTAAGCATTTTTTCCGGTTTGAGGTTTGTGTTGGGGACTTCGTATGTTTTCCCCTTAGATTCGCCCAGTTTGGAAATATCGCTTAGGTTTGGAGCACGAAAAGCCTGCGCAATATTAGCATTGAAAAAAATCTTATCATTAACCTTACGAATCAATCCTAAGCTGCCGGTTAGTGAGTGAAAATTCTGTTTGATTTTGCCAAACTGAACTGCTGCTGGCTCGGTTGGTATTGTAAAATGCGTGGTAAAATAACTGAAGCGGAGACCTGTTATTGCCTTCCATTTTTGGGTTAAAGCGATTTCATCCTGTAAAAATAAGCCAAAACTGTTGTATTTTGCCTCATCAGGATAGCGGCCACGGATATCTTTTTCTGATACTCCGGTTTCTGAATCTATGTAGAATCTTTCACTGGTTACGTTGTCTAAGTAAATCTCAGTACCGTATGTGAAAAAATGTTGTTTAAATAATGAATTTAACTTGAAAGTGAACCCAGTAGTTCTCACGTCATCTTTTTCTTTTGTCAATGGGGATGTGACTACTTTTTGTGTGTCGCGACCTTCTTCCTGCCTGTGATATGAAAGGGAAGCACGCAAGGAGTTAATGAATTTCCCCTGTAACTTGTTCTCATAAACTAAGTAGACAAGGTTGCGGTTTTGTGGCTGATATACCCACCTAAAATAGCCGCTGTTTTCATACTTATCATAACGGGGTACATCAATTTTCTTTGCCATCTGATAAGCTAATGTAAGGGTTTGGAAAGGTGTGATGGCATAAATTAATTTTGAATCAAAATCGTAAGCTTTAAACCCTGTTGGGGTTTGCTTTAGCCCGTTTGTGGATTTTTCAAGCTGTGGATACCGGCTGTTTGCTCCGCGTCTCAAGTCACCATAATTTTTATAGCTAAAACCAGTTAGAAATGCAAATTTACTGCTGCTCAGTAAGAATTCGGCTCTTGCGGTTTTTTCTTCATCTGCTGAAGCGTATCTGCTCAGGAGACTATAATTCACATCCATGCTTCCAGAATTTGAACTGCCAATCTTGGGGATTTTTGTAATTACATTGATCGTACCTCCAAGTGCATCGCTTCCATAAAGCACAGATGTGGGACCGCGTACCACCTCGATCCTATCCACATCAAGATTATCAATCGTTGTCAGGTATTGATGATTGCCCAAACGATATGTAGAATTGTTGAGCCTTATCCCATCTACTAAAATCAGTATCTGGTTGGAACTCAACCCACGAATTATAGCAGATCCACCTCCATGACTGGTTTTTTGAACAAAGATTCCTGTTTCTTCCCGCAGTGCCTCAGCAGTAGTTTTTGCATTACGTTCCCTGATCGATTCCTCGGAAACAACATTAATGGGATATGAAACATCTGTCACACACCGATTCGTACAGGTTGCTGTGACAACAACTCTGTTTAATTTTATGACCCTCCGGTGGAGTGTGATCTTATTCAAGTTTAAAACTTCATTGCTACTAATTTTGACATTTTTGATAATCTTTTTCTCAAAAGCTATGTGAGAAAATTTTAATATGTAGATTCCCGGCATAATATTTTTGATTATAAAATATCCACTCGAGTCAGTAACATCTCCGTATCTCTTGGGTTCTAATACAACTTGTAAATCTGAAATGGGTTTGTTATGCGAATCAATAACAATCCCCTTTACTGTCCCTGTTTGAGCCAGACCCAGAGAAATATTCAATATAAAAATGTTAATCAAGATAAATGTAAACTTGGTAAATTTTTCTATTATGACACTCATCGAGATTGATAGTCTGAATTACTCATGAACGAATCCCTGATTAAAAATCCCTGAAGAATTGCTCCGCGAATATTAGTGCTCACAATTTACTCCCACTTTTTTGGTCCAGAAGTTCCTGTATTTTTAATATCAATTTATGGAAATCTTTCTTATTAAATCCCTCACTCTGATAAACAATCTTTCCACTGGTATCAACAAGAATGTTCCTTGGGACATATTTTGTCGCAAATAATTTATAAAGTTTGCGGCGAGCATCCGGGACTATAAAAAAAGTGAGATTTTTTTTCTTCCTAAATGCTGTCAATTGTTCTTTTGTATGTTCCCTTCCTACACCAATGACCACAAAATTTTTGTCTTTGAATCTTTGCCATATATCTTTTTCCAGGTGGGGCAATTCTGCATTGCATGTGGGACACCAGGTAACAAATAAAGTAATCAAGAACACTTTCCCTCGCAGCTCAGCAGTGTTTATCTTTACACTATCTATTGTTGTAGCAATAAAATCTGGAACTGTCTGACCTACCTTTGTGACAGTTGTATTTTTTACGTCTTCTATATTTTCCTGTTGCTGAGCCACTCCGAGTTGAAAAAAGAGCATCATTAAAACCCAGCACATAAATACTCGTTTCATGACTCACTTCCTTATTATTATTTTACTTGATAAAATAGAAATAATTACTTATTCTTATGGTAAGCAATGTAGTATTTTGAGAGTAAAAAATCAATGTTTAATTTCGGAGACTGCTTTTTTTATTTTCTTCCTCTATCCAATCAGATTATGGGGAAAGAGAAGTGAAAAAGTTTGTTCGTTTTATAGCCCGAAAATGGATTTATGGCTATGACAATATCCATAATCAAGAAGTTCGGAGCAAATACGGTTTGCTGGAAGGCTGGGTCAGTATTATAGTAAACTTTTTGCTATTTATTGCTAAAAGTATACTTGGGATTTTAACAGGTTCCATTTCGCTGATTGCAGATAGTTTTCACACGTTATCGGATGTTTCTACTTCACTTGTCATTGTAGTTTCCTTCCGTATGGCTAAAAAACCTTCCGATGCAACACATCCTTTTGGGCACGGCAGAATAGAAGCCATTGCCACTGTGGTTGTAGCTATTCTTCTTTCAGTAGCAGGAATAGAGATCATTAAAAGTGCAGCCGGTAGACTTCTTCACCCCAGGAATTTCGAGGCTTCGTGGTGGATTATTGGAATAATAGCATTTACTATCTTAATAAAAGAATTTCTTGCTCGATTTGCCAGAGAAATAGGGAAATTAATTCAATCCCACACAATCCAGGCTGATTTCTGGCATCACAGAACAGATGCTCTCTCATCGATACTGGTAATCCTCGCTTTCGTGGGACACCGTTTTGGTGTTCTATATCTGGATGGAGCAGCAGGAATATTAGTAGGAGGTATGATCATCTACACCGGATGGGAAATTGCCAGGAAGGGAGTAGACGATCTACTTGGAACGCAACCATCAGAGGAACTTGTCCAGAGCGTGAAAAAAACTGTCAGGGCATTCCCTGAAGTACTGGATGTTCATGATCTAATTGTTCACCAGTACGGCCAGAAAATGGTCCTCTCGTTTGACATCGAAGTATCCGAGGATCTTTCTCTTAAATCTGCCCACGCCATTGCAGAGCGGGTTGAAAAAACAATCAACAAGAAATTTAACACTCACACAACTGTTCATCTGGATCCTGTAAATATTAATGATCCTGAAATAAAGAAATTACACAACTTTTTGAATAAACTATTAAATCAATATGACGAGGTAGTTTCTTTCCATGATCTCAGAATAGTAGATAAAAAAGGCACAAAAGATATTTTTTTTAATTTAGTTCTTAACCCTGAAGTAAAAGACAAAGAGGCAGAAGACTTAAAACTAAAAATAAAAGACGCTTTGTTGAATACTTTCCCATCAGTTAACAATGTGATCCTTGAAATAGAACCAAAGTATGCATTGTGAGGTAGATATGAGCATAAGAATCATAAAATGGAGTTTTCTTCTTTTGTTTTTTCCTCTCCTGAATCTTACATGGGCAAAAGAAAAAACAAGCGACTTCAGTGTACTTTCTTCTTCTGAAGAATCTTGTGTTATTGCTTTTAGTCCGTCTCATTTTCAGATAGATACTCTGGTTATAACCGGCAAGCACTATCAGGTAATTAATTTTAGCATGGCAAGTTATCCTGAACATACAGGCGAACCAATGATACCATCCAGAATTCTGGTAGTAGGTATTCCTCCTTCCGGCGGTGTAAAAGTTTCTGTGGTGGGTTCTGATTTTATAGAAAAACAGGGAATAAGATTACTGCCTATCCCCCTACTGGAGAAGAAAGACAATCTTCCATGGGAAACATATAAAGAGGGACCTCTTTACCAGAAATCGGGTTTTACACCTGGCATACTCTATAAAACCGAAGAACCAGCATATTTTGGCGATCAAAGGATAGTTAGAATTCATCTTTACCCTGTTCAATATAATCCTGGAGAAAACAGAATTCACTACTATACAAGAATCGTTCTCCGTGTTGAGTTTATGGGGAAAAGTGAAATCCCATATGCCACTAAACAGAAATTAAATAACGAAAGACTCTATCAAGAAGCCGTGATAAATTATTCTGTGGCGAAAAAGTGGCGAAGAAGAATTAATAAACAGGTAAGAAAAAAGGGGGGAATTTTGGGAATAGGAAAGTATTACAAAATTCCTGTTTCAAAAGAAGGTCTGTTTAAAGTTTCCGGAAGTTTTCTCAAAAAGCATGGAATCGACATTAGCTCAATTGATCCTGCAACGCTGAAAATATACAACAACGGGGGAAAAGAACTTCCAAGAAATATTAACACTCCCCGACCAGACAGTCTCATTGAAAACCCAATTCTTGTTTTTGGTATAGATGATGGCAGATTTGACGAATCAGACTATTTCTTGTTTTATGGAAAGGAAGTAAACGGCTGGGAATATAATTCCGCAAATAAAACATACAATCACTACATCAATCATTACACTGATAAGAATATCTATTGGCTTGTATTTAACGATGGCAAACCAGGCCAACGGATAAAAACAGCGCCGTCCTCATCAGCCCAGGGAGCAGAAGACATTGATTCTTTTGTGGATCGCTTTTTTCTGGAACAGGAAATCTATAATCCTCTGGAAGGTGGTATCCTCTGGCTCGGATATTTGTTTACCGATCAAACACCTTCCAAATCTTATAAATTATCGTTCACAAATCCAGTCCCGGATACGACTGTCCGGTTCCGCTTCAGGTTTGCCGCCACAACTGCTGGCACTCATCGTTTTGACATAAGCCTCAACAACCAGGTTTTCAAACAAATCAGCTTTCCTGGCCCATTTGCCGGGATAAAATTTTCTTCTCAAACTGTTCTTTTATCAGCAGTGAATCTTCCGGATCAATCAACTCTCTCATTCCAGTATACAGGCTCTGGCCCTGCACCAAATGCTTATCTGGATTGGTTTGAAGTAGAATATCGCCGTTACCTTAAAGCATCCAATGGAAAACTCACTTTCTTTTCTCCAGAAACTGAAGGAGTTTACAATTACCAGCTATCGGGATTTAACACAGAGCCATTTGTTTTAAATGTAACAGACTTTTCCAGAATTCAGAGGATGGAATTAAAATCAATTTCTGGAGGATGGGCATTTGTTGATTCAGTAGGGTCTTTGCCAAAGAAGTATATTGCTGTTCAATCGTCAGCTTTTCTTTCTCCAGAAACAATTACAGAGGATACTTTCCCCAGTCTCAGAAGTCCTTCAAATGGGGGGAATTTAATAATTATCACGCATCCTGATTTTTACGACCAGGCTCTTAGACTAAAAGAACTCCATGAAAAACAGGATTCTCTTTCTGTCGTTATTGTGAACATTCAGGATATTTACGATGAATTCAGCTGGGGACTCTACGATCCTGTTGCTATTCGTGATTTTGTAAAAGCTGCTTATGATAATTGGAACCCACGGCCTTCTTATCTTCTTCTCTTTGGTGATGGAGATTATGATTACAAAAATATAATATCAAATAATGATAAGAACTGGATACCTCCATTTGAGTACAGTGGACTGACGGAGAGTAGCTCCAGGGCATCAGATGATTGGTTTACCTATGTATCCGGAAATGATTATTTCATGGATCTAGCAGTAGGACGGCTTCCTGTTCAATCTGTAGAAGAGGCAAGAACAGTTGTTGACAAAATCATACAATATGAAACTGATCCTCTGTGGGGTGATTGGAAAAGTCTTGTGACAATAGTGGGCGATGATGAAAAAACGAAAACCGGAGATGAAAATGAAACCACCCACATTATAGCTTCAGAGTATATTGCGGAGCATTGTATTCCTCATCTTTTTAACCTAAATAAAATTTACCTCACTGAATATCCAGAAGTTATTACCACATTCAGACAAAAACCACAGGCTCGAGATGATTTAATCGATCAGATTAATCGCGGAACCCTGCTTGTTAATTACGTAGGTCATGGCAATGAAGAAGTTTGGGCACACGAGCGCATATTCCAGAAAGATATTGACTTACCGGCTCTGCATAACGGAGCAAAACTGCCTCTTTTTTATGCAGCAACTTGTTCATTTGCCAGGTATGATAATCCAAACAAACAGAGTTTTTCCGAAGCACTGCTTAACACAGAGGAAAAAGGAGCCATTGCTGTGATAGGAGCATCCCGGTTCTGTAGTGCCTCATCTAATGAAGCATTAGACAAAACCTTTTTGATAAAACTTTTTGAAAATCAGAATCTCACGCTCCGCCTGGGAGATGCAATGCGTCTGGCAAAGCTGAATACCGGTATAAGAGAAAACAACGAAATGTATCACATACTGGGAGATCCAGCAATGCGATTGGGTGCACCAAGATATAGGGCTATCTTTACAAAAATAGAACCGGATACTTTTAAAGCTCTGGGTATTATAAAAATTGAAGGAACTGTAGAAAAAAATGGAATTCCGTGGAATGATTTTACCGGGCAATTCAGTCTTAAAGGATTCGATTCAAAGAAAAAGGTTGTTTACACAACCCAGCATGGAACCCGGGTGACTTACAGCTTACCAGGCAATACCATTTTCCGTGGCAGGACAAAGGTTGAAAACGGCAGGTTTAAATTTTCTTTTATTGTACCAAAAGATATTTCCTATGGAGGAAACACAGCACGATTGAGTTGTTATTTCTGGAACAATGAAACCGATGGAGCTGGATATCAAGATGGAATTGAAGAAAGAGGAAGTATCAATTTGGTTGACAGGGAAGGCCCAGAAATAGAGCTTTATTTCCAGGGACAAGAGAATTTCACCACAGGTGAAATGGTACCAGAAGAGCCAGAACTTGTAGCTGTTATTCAGGATGACAAAACCGGAGTTAATATTACGGGAGAAATAGGACACAAAATTGAGCTAACTATTGACGAAAATGAAAATAGAGACTTAACCGATTATTTCCAGTACGATGAAGGAAGTTATCTGGAAGGGAAACTCACTTATCGCCTGGACAGTATAAAATCTGGCAAACACACCTTAAGCCTGAAAGCATGGGATAATGCCAATAACTCCTCTACCCAGTCTATAGAGTTTAACGTAGTTCCTATGGGAGAACTTAGAATAGAAAGAGTACTTAATTATCCAAATCCCTTCAGCGCTTCAACTCACTTTACTTTTCAACTTAATCAGGACGCAAAAGTAGAGATTAAAATATTCACAGTGGACGGAAGACTTGTGAAACGCTTTGAAGGAATAATGGGAGGGCCGGGTTTTAATATGTTCCCTCCTGGACCCAATGAGGGATGGGATGGAAGAGATGAAATGGGTGATTTACTCGCCAACGGGATTTATTTATATAAAATTATAGCTAAGGCTTATGTTAATGGGAAAGACTTGAAGAAAGAAGTGGTCGGCCGACTGGTAATTATGCGATAATCAGGAGGCAAAATTGTACAGTGACATAGTAAAAGATCATTTTACTCATCCAAGAAATGTGGGAGAAATCGAGAATCCCGACTTAATTGGTACAGCAAAAAATGAAGCAGACGGGGATCAAGTTCAACTCCACATAAAACTTGACGGAGACAGAATTATTGATGTAAAGATGAAAGTTATGGGATGCGTGGCAGCTATTGCTTCTACCAGTCTTTTTACAGAGATGATAAAAGGAAGAACAATCTCTGACGCAGCAGCAGTCTCAAAAGAAGAATTGACTGCCAATCTTGGGGGCCTGCCAGAACACAAAATACGATGTTCATTAACTTGTATTGATGCACTCAAAAATGCAGTAAAGAAAAAAGATTGAAAAAATGGAAGAAGATGTTTATTTTACTGTTAAGAAACGAGCATCTGCCGAAATCAAAGTAAAAGGCTCTCGTTTCATCGGACATGCGGCACCAATAAAAAGTCGTGAAGAAGCTGATTCGTTTGTAAAAGAAGTTTCAAAAAAATACTATGATGCAACTCATAACTGTTTTGCTTACAAAGTAGATATAAAAGAATTATCTCTATTCCGAACCAGCGATGCAGGAGAACCCTCTGGTACTGCGGGAAAACCAATCTTAAATGCTATCGAGGGGTTGGGACTTACAAACGTAGTTTGTGTGGTCACTCGCTACTTTGGAGGCATAAAGCTTGGAACCGGCGGATTGGCCAGAGCATACAGTGAGTGTGCCCGAGAAACGCTGAAGAGAGGGGAAAAGGTTAAACGCTTTCAGACTGCTACTATAAAAATTGTTTTAAGCTATGAACTAACAGGTGTTGTTATGAATCTTATATCGGCTCACGACTGTCAGATAGAAAACACCGTTTATGGATCCGAAGTAGAAATGGTCCTTCGGATCAGACAAGCCAGTATAGATCGTTTTAAACAGAACCTCATAGATTCTACTTCAGGCAGAGTAAAAATATTGAGAGAGGAGGTGTCGACCCGTTAAAGCTGTTTTTCTTTTAATTGCTTTTTGTTCTTCCGCTTTCTTTTCCGGAGCTGAAATTGCTCTTACTTCGGTAAGACGTATCACATTTGAAATCTGGATAAAACGAGGGAAAAAGGGAGCAAAACAAGTTTTCACTTTTCTCCAGAAGCCAGAACGATTTCTTGCAACAACCTTAGTAGGAACAAACATTGCCAATGTAGCAGCTGCATCACTGATGGCAATATATCTTACAAAATACTTGAATGGATTTGCCATCACTGCTGTAAGTTCAATTTTACTTCTTCTCTTTGGGGAGATCCTACCAAAATCAATAGCACGACAAAAAGCCTCTTTTTTTACGCTCCATTTTTCCTTTTTATTGCGGATTATTTATTTTGTGCTTTATCCGCTTATATGGCTTGTTACAGCACTTTCCCGGCTTTTACTTAAACTTTTAGGTATGGAAAAAGGAAGCGTTAAAAGATTTTTTACCCGCAAGGACATGGAAATGCTCGTAAAAGAAGGAGAACAAGGTGGACTGGTAAATAAAGATGAGAGAGGGTTAATTTCCCGATTCATTCTACGCAGTAACCAGAAAGTCCGAGATATTATGATCCCACGAACAGAGATCATAGCAGTAAAAGAAAATGAATCCATCAGCAAGGTACTTAATATTTTTGAAAAAACAGGATATTCACGCCTTCCTGTAATGGGCAAAACAATGGATGAAATATTGGGCTTTGTCACTGCCAAAGATATTTTATTAAAAGAACCAACTAACTTGCGACAGGTCATGAGAAATCTTCTTTTTGTCCCAGAAACCAGAGTAATAGCAAATCTTCTTCGGGAGATGCAGGAAAAAAGAATTGGAATGGCAATTGTTGTGGATGAATATGGCGGCACTGCAGGACTGGTCACGCTGGAGGACATAGTCGAAGAATTCTTTGGTGATATTCAGGATGAGTTCGATGAAGACACAAATCTATATCGGAAAATTGGACCTCATCAGATAGATGTTAATGCGAAAATCCATGTGGACGAACTAAACGAACGATTTGGTTTGAATCTTCCTGTTGGAGAATACAAAACCCTGGGTGGTCTATTAATAGAACATTTAGGCCGCATCCCAAAACGTCAGGAAAAAATAGAAATAGGCACACGTACTTTCATTATTCTCTCGGCTTCCAAGAAAAAAATCAACTGGGTGAGGATTGTGAGATAATTCCCATAAATGGAGTAAAGTATAATGGGAAAAGCTATCTTTGTTTTAGCATTATCACTTTCTGCATTCTCTCTCAATCTTAATGCACAACAGCAGAATGTGTTACAAACTGATGAGACCATCTCTTCTGCAGAAGAGTTTGTTAAACTTCTTGCAAAGGGAGATTTTTCCCATGCTGTGATGGAATTTGACAGCACAATGCATACGGTAATGTCTGAGGAAAAAACTAAAGAATTATGGAATTCCCTTGTTTCACAAATCGGTCATTTCAAGAAAGAGATCGGTGCTAGAAAAGAAAGACACAAACAATACGACATCGTTTTTATAACCTGTGAATTTGAGAAATCTTCTATCGACGTGAAAATTGTCTTCAACAGGGAAAAAGAAATTTCTGGTCTCTTGGTCCGAACAAACCTTTCCGTGACCTGGCCTGGGGATTAGCTTCTCAGGGGGTTGCTGTACTCAGGTATGAAAAACGTACAAAAGCTCACTCAGGCAAACTTGTTTCCATGATGAAGCACTTTACAGTAAAAGAAGAAACTATTGAAGATGCTCTAAAAGCTGTAGCTCTCTTGCGCCACACAAAAGGAATTAATCCCCAAAAGATATTTGTCCTGGGCCACAGCCTGGGAGGAATGCTCATACCCAGAATCGGGGCTCTCGATTCCAATATTGCTGGATTTATCATTATGGCCGGAACAACACGCCCCTTAGAAGACGTTACTAAACTTTGGCAAATTTGAGATTAGAGTGGTTGCTCTATGATCCCCCAGTATATCTATGCTGGGCGAGCTCCTGAACTTCGGCAGGTTTTTAAAGCGGCGACATGTTGCCGCAATCCAAAATATGGAAGATAAATAAAGGAGGGGAAGAGCGGCATGCTTTTTCGTTTCATCTTAAGAAAAAAGAAAAAAATCTTTAAAGAGACAAACAATGTTTACTGCATGGATTACACATAGAAGGCATTCAGAAAAAACAAAAAAAAGTTGACAATTTGTTTTTTTATATTATATTAGAAAAATAACATACCGCTATATTCATGATAATAACAACAAACTTTACTGCCACAGATCAAGAGAGCACTGGAGAAAGGAGGTGAGAATCTAAATTATCCCTATTATTATTCAAATGGGGGGAGTGATTTTTGTAAATCTTTAACCCGAATCCGGGAGGATAAAATGGTACGTAAACTTTTAATTGTAGGATTTTCTATTTTTATTGTGGTAATTTTAGCCACAACCGCTTTTGCAAGTAATGGAACACAAATAGGAACAGTTGGCGCAAGATCCACCAGTATGGGAAGTTGTTTCAGAGGGCTGGCTGATGATTGGAGTGCCGTCTTTTTCAATCCGGCAGGTTTGACACAGCTCGGTAAGTGGACAATAGGGGGATCTACAGGACTCATTATCCCAAGAGGAAGTTATACAGCAGATCCCTATCCAGTATATCCCTTCTCCGGAATGTATACAACTCAGGTTGATGCAACCCCAAAGAATTTCTATGTTCCCAGCATAGGTGTTTTCTACAAACCTTCGGAAAAACTTGTGGTAGGCGTAGGTGTTTATGCTCCTTTTGGTCTGGGTACTGAATGGGATCTCTTAACGTTACCTCTCTCGTACGGTAATGCAACAGGTATATCCAAACAAAACGAAACTTACAGTGATCATCAGGTAATCGATGTTCAGCCAACAGTTGCTTTTAAACTATCAGAAAAAATTTCTGTGGGATTGGGTGTAAGTTACGTATGGGGCAAGATGACAATTGATCAGGTGGT
>CAYYPT010000004.1:0-9011 GCA_964473625.1 uncultured bacterium
AGGTACATAATATCTTTCACCAACCAACCTGCTTCCTTTTGTCCACTTATTTTTTTCTCTAATTTTTTATCAACTCATTTGGAGATGAACCATATTTGGATACTGAAATTTGGTTTTAGTTAGTTGCCGGTCGAGTTTATTCTTTGATACTCCCACATCTTTGCATAAAGAACAAATAAATAAATTGTAGAAACAATACACACTGTGAGCCCGATTACTCCATCCTTGTATCCTTCTTTAACAAAATACATTCGGATAAATCTGGAAAAGGGATGAAAGATAAGATCATACCATTTGATAGACCTGTTTGAAATTCGTTTTAGCTTATCTTGAACTTCCAGAGAAGTGTAACGATTCATTTTTTCAAAGTATTCCTGCAAGCTGTCATACGAAAAGTGAAGTAAAAATCCATGTAAGTTTTTAATTTCTCCTTCCACAATAAAGCCCTCATGTATTGAGACTGCTGGCAGTTTGACTTTGTCTTTACGAAACAAACGAAGAATCTTATCAGGGTACCAGCCGCAGTGTTTAACCTGGTGACGGAGAAAATGGTTTAAGCGATTTATATAATATCCATTACAGACCTCTTTCCCTACTCGCGATTGGATTTCTTTTTTTAATTCAGACGTTACTACTTCATCTGCATCTATAACCAGGATCCATTCGCTGGAAGCCTGCTGAATAGCAAATTTTCTCTGTTGAGCATATCCTTTCCATTTATGATAAAAAACATGTGCTCCCATGGACTTTGCGATTTCAACTGTTTCGTCGGTGCTGCCGGAATCCACCACAATAATTTCATCAACCCATCTAACACTCCCAAGGCAGTTTCTAATGTGTTTTGCTTCATTCTTTGTAATAATAACTACCGATATTTTACTCATGGCTAATCTTGTTGAATTAATTTCTTTATGCTCCGAATCACCTGTTCCACTTTTACGTTTTCAGTTTTGTTTTCTCTCCCTCTAATTCCAATAAACTTGTTGCCAATTGGTTTCCAATATTTTGGATCAGTTGGTCCAAAAATAGCCACAAGAGGTGTCCCAACTGCTGCACAGAGATGCATTACTCCTGTATCATTGCAGACAACAACATCACAGAGAGAAAAGTGAATGGCCTGATTTCGCAAAGTTGTAGGCTTAATTTCTATAGGGTGGAATGAAATATACTTAAGGAATTCTTTATGCAAATTTTCTTCTTTTGGCCCCCAGAATAAAGCAATCTTGAAATTGTATTTATCATGAATAGTTTGTGCCAACCTGCTGAAATATTTAATCGGCCACCGGTTTTCTACTTTGTTTGCACCTATATGAATACCAATTATTGGCTTTCCATTATTATAGAGTTCCTTAAAATCCTTTCTGACTACACTCTTTTCCAAATCAGTCACATGAACTATTTCGCTCAAATCATCTGTATCTGCACCAATATATCTAACAATGTCTAAGTTCCTTTCGCTTTGATGTTTTCCCGACTCTGGATTCGGAGAAATGAGATTATAAAAAAAGTTTCTCGTACAGCCAGAAAAGACAAAACCACTTGACCCAAGAATATATTTTGCGCCGGATAAAATAGATAGAAGATCGCTGGTCAATGAATGGCTTTCAGAACTCAGGACTATGGCCATGTCCCATTTATGATAAAGTTCTCTCCACAGTGAGTATATCCGTTTCAGTGTCCAGTGAAAACCATTTTTGTAAAAAACCATAACACGATCAACATAGGGATGATATTTAACCGCATCAGCAAAGTAGTCCCGTACTATAATCCCTATGACAGCTTCTGGAAAAGATTTGTGGAGGGCTCGCAAAACCGGAGTTGCAAGAAGAAAATCCCCCAATTGATCATGGGGACGCACAACAAGAATACGCTTGATTTTGTGCCAATTGATCCTATCGGGGGATAATAGTTCCTTTGAAAATACACGTTCCAGATATTTCATACACCTGCGTTTAAAATACTGATCAATTTTATTCCAGAGAGACAAATAAAGGCCTCTTTTCATGTATGAAACATCCCAAACTAACTTTTAAACAGTTCTCGATACTGATATTTGCTTTTTAGCGAATCAAGGAGAGTTACAATTGCATCTTGCTTTTCAATTTTTGTAAGTTGTTGATAAAGTTCCCCTTCCACCTGCTTAAATGGCCGGGTTTCTTTAGTGCGTTTGATTACCTTGATAATATGGTACCCGTACCGAGTTTTGACAAGGTCACTTATACTTCCTACCGGCAGGTTAAAGGCTGCATTCTCAAATGGTTTTACCATCTGGCCGCGAGCAAAGTCTTTGTAGAGACCGCCATTGTTTCTTGAACCGGGATCGTCAGAATATTCTCTGGCAAGCTTAGCAAAATCTTCTCCCTTGCGGGCTCGGGCTAAAATCTCTTCTGCTTTTTTCCGAATTTTTTCTTTTTCGCTTTTAGATTTACCCCGGGTCAAGAAAAGAATATGCCGCACAGTGGCTAATTTATCCTGTTTATATGCCTCTTTAACCTCTTCAGGAGTGACAACAATTTTTCCAAAGACCACGTCATCGAGATATTTCTGAATGATCAAACTATTTTTCAAATCCTCTTTTACAAAATCCAATGTCAGTCCTTGGGCATTAATGTTATTGACAAATGCCTCTTTGCCACCCGAGCGTGAATAGTATCTTTCCAATTGTGCCTGAACTGTGTCTTCAGGAACAGAGACCTGTTTTTCAGTAGCAGCTAAAAGCAAAAGTTTTTTCTGTGCTTCATCCCTGGCTACTTTATGAACAAAACCCTTCAGTCGATCAGAAGGCAGATTTTGAAGATTACTGGCATAACGACCTAATGCACGGTACAATGCCGGCATAATCTCAGCAGTTCGTATGCTGAATTTGCTTGTGTAAATCAATTCATTTGATTTGTCCGGGTTAAGGACAGGAACACTTTTGGAGAGTTCTGCAAAGAATGAATATTCTTTCGAACCTTTTGCATATCTGGGCGTTCCTGATTTTTTCCCACAGGCCGCAATTAACAGCACACTGCTTATCATTACAACAATCAACTTTTTCATGATAACCCCTTTCTACGGTTTAGGTAAGAGTGTCCTTATTGACAAACGCAATATAAGAAATAAATATGTAAATATCTAATGATTTTCTTGCTAAGAACAGAATAGAAATAATGATCAAGACGCAGGAGGATTATCTTAACCCCCTATTCTCTTCCTCATTACCAGATAACGAAACAGAGCGGTGTCGAATGGCTGGGAGGTGTTCAAAGATACGTAGTCAATGCGGTGCTGGCGGCACTCACGTTTATATTCCTCAAGAAAGATATTGATTTCTTTTCTATAAAGGGAACGAATATGCCAGGGTTCTGTCTGGATTTTCTCGCCAGTTTCCATGTCGATAAAGAGACTATCTTTTTTGAAAGTGAATGTTTGCTCCATGGGATCTAAAATATGAAAAACAATCACCTCGTGTTTTCTATGACGGAAATGTTTCAGGGCATTTAAAACTTTTCGTGGATCGTCTAAAAGGTCGGACAAAATTATTATAAGCCCCCGTCTTTTGATCCGTTCTGCCAGGTCATGAAAAATATTTGAGAGATTGGTTTCACCACCGGCTTCAAGTCTATCAAGTTCTTTTAACGTGAGGGAAAGTGTACTGAAAATAGATCTTGGAGGAAGATAGGTTCGAATTTTTTTGTCAAAAGTAGCAAGACCCACAGCATCTCTCTGCCGGAGCATCAGATACGAAAGAGCTGCAGTAAGATATTTAGCGTATTGAAGTTTTGTTATATTTCCTGAAGTATAGCCCATAGAGCCTGAGCTATCCAGAAGTATATAAGCCCTGAGATTGGTTTCTTCCTCAAACTGTTTAACATAATACCTGTCAGTGCGTCCCCAGACTTTCCAGTCGATGTGCCGTAAGGAATCTCCTGGCATGTAGGGTCTGTGCTCTGAAAATTCCACGGAAAATCCGTGATATGGACTTCTGTGAAGCCCTGTAATAAATCCTTCCACAACAAGACGAGCGACAAGATCCAATCGTGAGAGGCGAGAGACAACCTCGGGTCTGAGATATTTTCGGTAGTCTGTAGTTAGATTAGTCAAAGAATACCTTTAACTTTCTTAGGAGTAATTCTGGCTCTATTAGGAAATATATATCTTCAAATTTATTTCTAAGACTTTTAGTAGCAACAGTAACTATTTTTTCAATATTTTCTACACTTGTTTTAAGCTGATAAAATACTTAAGAGCCAAAATATTGTGCCTCCTAAAATGATTGTAATAACATCTAGAATATCATAGTCATTGCCATATACATGTGGCGCTATTTTTAAATTAATGCGTTCCATTAAAGACAATATGGAAAATAGTGGCAAAAACATGAGTAGCCACACAAATATCAAAAAATAAGGAGGGCACAAAGCAGTTGACCGTAACAAAATATAAGCGACAAATAAAATAAAATATACAAGAGCAAGCCATCCAGGATGAATTTTTGTAGGAACATCATGCCCTTCTGCTGATTCTTTAACAGTCATAAATAAATCCAGGCAAAAAAAGGGAGAAAACCATGTTCGCCAAAAGGGGCTTATCTTTCTTCCTGTGCGTTTTTTAATTAGCTCCCAATTTTTGTAAAACCAATAAAACTCATAAAAATTACTGGTAAGCAAAGAAAACAGAAAAAACTTTTGTTTTGATACCGAAACATATAATGGCTTTGCTGCCACTTCTTCTTTTAATTGTTGTATCCGCCATTTGATATATAAACTTTTTGCTCTTTCTTTGTCCCTTGGTGCCTCAGCAAGTGCGTTACTTCTCAATTCTCTTTTTATTTTCCCTTTTTTAATTTCTTGTATGACAATCTCATAAAATTTCTTATCTGGGAAAACTAAACTGTCAGATTTTGTTTTATGGAAATTTCCAGTGCGTGGTTCCACACTAATGATTTGGCCACAATTACTACAACGGTATCGCTTGGGTGTATCAGGGGCTTTTACTTTATATTTTTTCCCACACTTTTTACAGGTTACTATAATATATTCATTCCCCATAACATGGGTCTCCTCAAATGAGAAATAATTTATCTCTCTTAAACTATACGTTTATTACTACAGTACAAAATAATTTCTTCGCAGGGGCTCTGCCCGCAGTGAATATCTATGTACACCTTTCCGAACAGACCCAATCAAAAATGATCGATAAATTCATTGAACGGCTGAGCTTTAATCTTTTCATGCAATTTTAAACTATCACCAGAAATAGTCACCAGGTACCCCTGTTCAACTTCATCTTTAAAAAGGTCAATAAATTGATAAAGTCCTCTGGCCAATTCTTTTCTAACGTTCGAAGTCATTTTTACTTCGATGGGGATAATTTTACTTTCTTTTTCCACAATAAAATCTACTTCACTTCCGGTGGACGTACGCCACCAGTAGATTCGGGGCACTTCTCCGTTATTGTAAAAATGTCTGATTATCTGACCGACTACTATAGTTTCGAATAATGAACCACCCAATGGCCCTTTTAATACCTGTTCTTTGTGAGTGATTCCGCTTAGATAACAGAGAAAACCAGTATCGAGGAAGTAGATTTTGGGACTCTTGATGATACGCTTGCCTTTGTTCTTATAGTATGGTTTAATCAGTATGAGCTGGTGGCTTGCTTCTAAAACTGAAATCCATGCTTTAATCGTATTGACTGCTACGCCAAGGTCACGTGAGAGTTCTGAAAGATTTAGAATCCTCCCATTGATAGAAGCCAAAAGTTCGAGGAACCTTTGAAAGTCAAGCAGATCCCCTATCTGACGCAGGTTCCGGACGTCCCTTTCAAGATACGTCTGGAGATAGCTGCTGAACCATAATCTTGCATCCAATTCTTTGCTGACAACAAGTTCGGGATACCCGCCCCTAAGTATTATTTCTCTCAGGTTGGCAAAATTCAACTCTTGAGAGTTTCTGATTTGTTCCTGTATCGAGAATGTGAGAAGAGTAAAAACAGCAATTCGCCCGGCAAGGGATTCACTTAGACTGGCCATAAGTGGAAAACTCTGAGAACCAGTGAGAAGGAACTGTCCTTTTTGGGATCGGTTCTTATCAATAGCCATTTTCAAATAGATAAATAAGCCGGGCGCGTACTGGATTTCATCGATAATAACTGGTGGGGGGTAATTTTCTAAAAAAAGCTTTGGTTCCCTATTGGCAAGCATAAGAATGTCAGGATCATCTAAGGAAACGTACCCATGTGTTTCCCCAAAAAGATGCACCAGCAAAGTTGTTTTGCCCGATTGTCTGGGACCTGTTACAATAAGAGAAGGAAACTGCGAGCTGGCTTTCCTGATAGCTGTTTCTATACGACGGTTTAAATAGATGTGTGCCATATTTATATCATGTATATTTGCATTTATAATGCAAATATACATATTTTTGAGGTCTCTGTCAATCTGTTTTTTATTAGAGCCTAACAATCTTTATCAAATTTGTGGTCCCTGTCACGTTAAGCGGAATACCTCCAGTAAAAACTATTAACTGTTCTTTTTTCACATATCCAGACTTAAGAGCAAGTTTAATACTCTGCCGTTCAAGTTCATCTGTAGTTTGGGTTTTCCCTATCATTATTGGGATTGCTCCCCACACTAAGGCAAGCTTTCGGTACGTCATTTCATCAGGAGTTATGGCAAGAATAGGCTGGGGTGGACGATATTTAGCCACTAACCTGGTGGTACTACCAGATTTTGTAGATGTAAGGATTGCACTGGCGTTCACCCATCTGGCCATCTGACACGCTGAGTGGGCCACGGCTTCCTGGATGCTTAATGTCCTATCTTCTTCAAATTTAGAAAGCCATCTCTGGAATGGAAATGCTGACTCTGTACTTTTAGCAATACGCGACAGCATATTAACTGCCTCAACAGGATACTTTCCCACAGTGCTTTCTTCAGAAAGCATCACTGCGTCACTTCCATCAAGAATTGCATTCGCTACATCTGTTACCTCTGCCCGTGTGGGTCGTGGGTTATTAACCATAGATTTCAGCATCTGAGTGGCAGTAATTACTGGCTTACCAGCACGATTGGTTTTTTCTATCAACATTTTTTGAACCCTGGGAACATCTTCAATCGGTATCTCGACACCCAGGTCCCCACGTGCCACCATAATGCCGTCTACAGCTTTGATAATCTCATCTATATTCACGAGAGCCTCGTGTTTTTCAATCTTGGCAATAAGAGCGGTTCTCTTACCCGATTTTTCTACAAGCTCTCGCACTTCTTTCACTTCTTCGGCAGTGCGAACAAACGACAGAGCAATATAATCAACCTCTTGCTCTATACCGAAAGCAAGATCATTCCGATCCTTATTACTGAGAATTGGTATATTGAGAGAACGTTCCGGCAGGTTTATCCCTTTATGAGAATCTAACAAACCGCCGACTCGTACACGGCATTTTATGTCTTTCTCGGACTTCTCCTCAACAATAAGCTCCAGATCGCCATCACTGAGTAGAAGAATATCCCCGGGATAAACATCTTTCGGAAGATTCTTGTAAGTTAAAGAAACCTTCTTGGAATCTCCAGGTACTTCTTCGCTGGTCAGAGTAAAGATCTGTCCTGGTTTCAGCATTACAGGCCCGTTAGCTATAAGGCCTGTGCGTACCTTCGGCCCTGCAAGATCCTGAAGAATTGCCACCGGCTGTTTTAAACGATCAGCAATGGAACGAACAATAGAAATAACCTCAGCGTGTTCTTCATGTGAGCCGTGGGAAAAATTCAGGCGGGCAACATTCATGCCCGCACGAATCATTTTCTCTAACATCTCTAGAGAGCTTGTAGCCGGGCCTATAGTACAAACAATTTTAGTTCTTCTCATAGTATATCCTTTATTCTAACATTTTTGCAGCTATCTCCTTTAAAATTTTAGCACAGACCATTGCAGTAATACCTGAGGGGTCTCGTCTGGGATTAAATTCCACAATATCTGCTCCGATGATTGCCGTGGCCTGAACTTTCTGAATAATATCAATCATTTGCCTGGTGCTCATTCCTCCTGGTTCGTAGTGTGACACGCCTGGTGCAAAAGCGGGGTCGAGTACATCGATGTCAAAGGAGATATAAATGGGTGTATCAAATATAAGCTTAAAATCCTCAGCTAAGTCTTTCATCACAATTATTTCAACACTGAATCTCTCCACCTGTTCCCGCTGATGTTTGTTCAAAGTTCGGATACCCACCTGAACCAACCGCTGTATCTGACAGGTCTCCATGATTCTGGCAAATGGGCACGCATGAGAATAACGATTTCCATTCAGCTCATCATATAGATCAGGGTGGGCGTCAAAATGGAGTATGCTGAGTTGAGGATATTTTTTGTCGAAAGCTTTCATAATTGGATAAGTAATTGAGTGATCTCCTCCCAGCGAAATTAGAAAAAAATTTTGATCTAACAATTTGGTAACGGCCTTTTCGATTTTATCAAAAGGATCACTGACAACGGAAAAATCCACATCACCAACATCAAACAAAACAGATTCTGCACCAATATCTATCCCGGATTCACTCCATGTATTGGATGAATAGCAGTGGAAAGCTTCCCTTATCAATGGTGGAGCAGAAGAAGCTCCTTTCCTGTAAGATGAGTTTTCATCAAATGGGAACCCAATGACGGCAAGTTTTTTATTTCTAATACTGTCATCCATCAGTTGTTACCTGATCGCACAGGATATGTATCCTCTGTGAATTAGTTGGATAAATATCCAAAATCATACTACGCCCAGTATACATATGCTGGGCGATCAACACGAATATCTTAAATAATCCCCCTCCGCAGACCGCACAGGACATGTATCCTGTGCGAATTATCTGGATAAATATCCATAATCACATTACACTCAGCATACATATGCTGGAGGATCAATGAGTTGTCTGAAATTAGGTATTTTTATGCCCTTTCATAAATTTTCAAAAACTCATCTCTTGGTATTTTTGCCTGCCTGCAAATAGTCCTCAATGTGGAACCCTTTATTTTATCGTGAGCTGG
>CAYYPT010000004.1:9111-22605 GCA_964473625.1 uncultured bacterium
TTCACCAAAGGTTTCAACATGAAAACTGATGGCGGATTTCACATCTGCAAGTGCCTCTTCGTATGTATCTCCTTCTCCAACAACTACTCCTTTTAATCCAAGAGGATATGCTACATAGCCATCAGGATGTTTTTCAACTATTATTTTTATTTTGTTCATTTTCTAATCTCCTGTTGAATTCCTACAAATTCAGGTAATTGTTTTTTGCTCTACGGGTCCATTTCTTCCAAGCATAATTCAACTACTTCTTTAAGATTTTTTTGAAGCTCATCAAATGTTTCTGCCTGGGTGTGGGCACCAGGAATCCCTGGGACAATCGCTACATACAATCCAGTTTCAGGATCTTTTTCAATATATCCAGTTATTCTATACATTTTAATCGCCTCCTACTTAATAAAATTCTACAGATCGCACAGGATATGTATCCTGTGAATTATTTGGATCACTATCCAAAATCATACTACACTCAGCATATATATGCTGGGCGATCAAAGGGATCAAAGGCAGGCCTCTAGTTTGTAAACATTCCGAATCAACTCTTCTCTTCCAGCAACCTATCAATAATATCAACTGTACTCACACCTTCGGCTTCAGCATTAAAGTTGGTAACAATTCGATGCCTAAGAACAGGTTTTGCCACAGCCCGGACATCATCAATGTCAGGAGTAGTTCTGCCGTCGAGGATGCATCGACTCTTTGCCCCTAATATAAGATACTGAGATGCTCTCGGGCCTGCTCCCCAGCTAATCCAATCCTTTACAAATTTTGGAGCTGTGTTGCTGTCTGGCCGGGTTTTTCGGACGAGGTCTACAGCAGTATCAACTACCAAATCAGCCACTGGTACACGGCGAACCAATTTCTGAAGTCGAATGATCTTCTCGCCATCCATAACAGGAAGAGGTTCAGGTTCATAACCTCCTGTTGTAGTATGAACAATCTTTGCCTCTTCTTCTTTTGAGGGATAATCTATCCAGAGATTGAACATAAAACGGTCAAGCTGTGCTTCTGGAAGGGGATAGGTTCCCTCCTGTTCGATTGGATTTTGAGTTGCAAGCACAAAGAATGGTTCATTAAGTTTGTAGGTTTCTCCTGCTACGCTTACTTCATGTTCCTGCATTGCCTGAAGCAAAGCAGCCTGGGTTTTTGGAGGAGTTCTGTTAATCTCATCAGCAAGAACAATGTTAGCAAAAACCGGACCCTTGACAAAACGAAAAACCTTCTTCCCTGTAGTACGATCTTCCTCTAAAACATCTGTTCCGGTAATATCCGAAGGCATGAGATCGGGTGTAAACTGAATCCGGCTGAATTTTAAATCAAGAACACGAGAAAGTGTAGAAATAAGAAGGGTCTTAGCTAATCCTGGAACTCCTACAAGAAGACAATGGCCCATGGAAAAAAGTGCGATTAAAAGTTCATCAATGATTTGATTCTGGCCTACAATAACTTTTCTGATTTCCTGAAGAATTTTTTCATGAGCTTCTCTCAGCTCTTCTATTGCTTGAATATCCTCGTCCTTCGGTTCTGACACCATACATCACTCCTTTTATCCAGCTACAAATTCCGCTTTTTTTGAATTAAAAAGTAACCACTTTTTGATTCAAAGTCAATACTAAATAACTATATTTCCAGTTGCATAGGAAACATATAGTTTTTATATTGTATTGTTATTTACTGCTTATCTCAAACCATAGAGGGACACACCATGATGAAAAAAATTATACAAACTATATTCTTCTACTTTAGTGTGGCTACTATCATATTCCCACAGACAATTCCAAACGATTGGGAAAATCCTGCTGTGATTAGCCGCAACAAAGAACCTGCTCATTCATTTTATATCCCTTATCAAAATACAAAAACAGCTCTCAGAAATGATCCTGTTCAATCATCGTTTTTTAAATCTCTTAATGGTACATGGAAATTTTACTGGGTGAGAAAACCGGCTGATAGGCCGAAAGATTTTTACAAAGTGGATTATGATGTCAGTAACTGGCATAACATTAAAGTCCCCGGGAATTGGGAAATACAGGGATTTGGTATTCCAATTTATACAGATGTTGAATATCCTTTTCCCCCGAACCCACCTCACATTCCACACGATTACAATCCTGTGGGTTCTTATAGGAGAACCTTTACAGTACCAGAAAGCTGGGCAAACCGTCAGGTATTTCTCTATTTTGGCAGTGTCCGTTCTGCTATGTATGTGTGGGTCAATGGGAGAAAAGTGGGGTACAGTGAGGGAAGCAAAACTCCGGCAGAATTCAATGTCACAAATTATCTAAGGAAAGGAGAAAATGTTCTTGCAGTAGAAGTTTATCGCTGGAGTGATGGAAGCTATCTTGAAGGTCAGGATTACTGGAAAATCAGCGGACTCGAACGGGATGTTTTTCTCTATTCCACGCCCAGAGTATATATCCGCGACTTTTTTGTTCAGGGCGATCTGGATTCTACCTACAGAGATGGTTTGTTAAAAGTCACGGTTAATTTAAAAAATACTCTACAAAAAGCAACTGACACATATCGGGTAAAATTTGAGCTTCTGGATGATGAACATCACAATGTGTTTAAATCCCCTATCATAATGAAAATGCGTCTGACAAAATCCCAAGAAAATGAGATTCAATTTAAGCGCACGATAAAAAACCCAGCAAAATGGACTGCAGAAACTCCAAATCTCTACACCATGCTTATTTCATTACTGGATCAATCAGGGGAAACATTAGAGGTGATTCCTACACGGGTAGGATTCCGCAAGGTGGAAATAAAAAACGGACAACTGTTAGTAAATGGTGTCCCTATTTATATAAAGGGAGTAAACCGGCATGAACACGACCCAAAAGTTGGACGGTATGTATCGGAAGAATTAATGCTGAAAGATATCAAGTTGATGAAGCAATTTAATATTAATGCTGTTAGAACAAGTCATTATCCCAATGAACCCAAATGGTACAAACTGTGTGATAAATTTGGTCTTTACGTTGTTGACGAGGCAAATATTGAGTGCGACGGCATGTATTATAGTCCTGAAGGAAAAGCCGGATTGAGTGACAATCCCAAATGGAAGAAAGCTTATTTAGACCGCACAGTGCGTATGGTTGAAAGGGATAAAAACCACCCCTGTGTAATTATATGGTCTCTTGGCAACGAATCCGGTGATGGTTCTAACTTTGTAGCCACATACAGATGGATTAAAAAACGAGATCCTTCTCGGCCCGTACAATACGAACCTGCTGGATTGAAATCTCACACCGACATTTATGCCCCAATGTATGCCCGCATCTGGCAAATTGAGCGGTATGCCAGAGGGAACCCCAAGCGTCCTCTGATTCTCTGCGAATACGAACATGCTATGGGAAACAGCGAAGGGAATTTAAAAGATTATTGGGATGTGATATATAAATACAGAGCGCTGCAGGGTGGATTTATCTGGGACTGGGTCGATCAAACATTCCTCCGCACAAATGGAGCGGGTGATACAATTTGGGCTTACGGTGGTGATATGGGTGATGCATCAATGCCCAACGATTCCAACTTTTGCGCCAATGGATTGGTTCAATCCAACAGGAAACCTCATCCTCACGCATGGGAAGTAAAAAAAGTCTATCAGTATATTACTTTTACTCCTGTTGATTTAAAGAACGGCAAAATAAAAATTCTAAATAGATACGATTTTACAAACCTCAATAATTTCACGTTTAGCTGGGAACTGACAGCCGGCAGCAAGAAGATTGGAGGAGGAAAACTGCCTCGACTCAACGTACTATCTCATCAGAGTGTTGAGGTAAATCTGAAATTGCCGAAGATTCAACCAATGCCGGGTGCTGAGTATTTTCTTAACATCAGAGCAAGAACAAAACACGCACATTCACTGCTGCCGAAGAATTTTGAAGTTGCCTGGGAACAATTCCAACTTCCCATAAATGTGCCCGGGCCAGAAATAGATTTTTCCAGAATGCCAGAGATAAAACTTTCTCAGAAGAACCAGACGATCTTTGTAAACGGCAAAACTTTCAAGCTCATTTTCAACAAAAAAACAGGAACAATTCAATCTTTCCGATTTAAGAAAACAGAACTGCTGAAACAGGGGCCAATACCAAATTTCTGGCGCTCACCCACTGATAATGATCTGGGCAATAATATGCCGACACGCTGTGCTGTATGGCGCACTGCAGGAAAGAATCGTAGAATCGACAAAGTAAGTATACATCAGATAAATAACCATATAGTTGAAATCAAAGTCTATTCTACTCTGCCGGCTGGAGATTCAAAGTACTATACTGAATACAAAATCTACGGAAGCGGTGACATCGTTATAAAAAATCACTTCATCCCTGGTGAAGATAAACTGCCAGAACTGCCGAGGTTTGGAATGACTATGATTCTGCCAGTAGAATTTCAACACATTTCATGGTACGGCCGCGGCCCGCACGAGAGCTACTGGGATCGCAAAAGCAGTGCTCCTGTTGGTGTTTACAGTGGCACAGTGTGGGAGCAGTATCATCCATACGTCCGACCTCAGGAAACAGGCAATAAAACTGATGTGCGCTGGATGGCTTTGACCAATGATAAAGGAATCGGCCTTCTGGCGATAGGGAGAACTTTCTTTAATGGCTGTGCACTTCAATTTGATCTGTCGGAATTGGATTGTTACGGAAAAAACAAACCACATCGCCACGGCAGCGAAATCAAACCAGGCAACATAATTTCATGGGACATAGACTACCAGCAAATGGGAGTTGGGGGCGATAACAGCTGGGGAGCAAGAACGCACCCGGAATATGTGCTGTATGCAAATCGGGAGTACGAATACGAGTTTCGACTTTGTCCGTTTGATGCGAGGAAAGAAAATCCCATGGATATGTGGAGAGTTAAATTTTAATTATAGACCGAATAATTATAAGAGGCGGTAAAATGAATAAGGAAATGTTTAAGATTTTTCTTTTGACTCTCTCTATTTCGATGGCATTTGTCTTGAATTTACACGGACAAATTCCCATGAAAAGGGTGCTGAGTCGAATCACTATTCCCTCTGTAAGTTTTACTCGTGGATTAGTGGACACTGTAGGATTTCCTCACAGAGCCAGACAAATGGATTTCATCGGAAGACTCTGTGAAGATATCGAGAAGAAATCTATTGCTGACAATCAAAAACGATTCAATTTATCTGATGACACACCGTTTATCTTTGGAATTTCCCCACACGACGATTACATGCTTGCAGCAAGAATTTATGTACATGTGCAGAGATACATCAAAGCTAAAACTGTTATTCTTATTGGAAATGCTCATTGGTCAGAAACTTTTGGTATCAGAAATAAACTGATATTTGGGGATTTTAAACAGTGGCGCGGCCCGTACGGCTCTGTAAAAATTTCAGAGATTCGGGATGAAATTACTGCAAAACTCAATCCTCAAGACTACACGGTTAATCGAACCGTAGTGGAAACAGAACATTCGCTGGAAGCTCAGGTCCCTTTTCTTCAATATTATAATAGAAATGTTGAAATCATCCCGATCCTGGTCCCTTTTATGGATTGGGAAAACATGAACAAACTAAGCAAAGAGCTTGCAGAGGTTATTACTGAAATTATAAAGAAGAAAAATTGGGTCCTGGGGCATGACATTGCTGTTCTCTGCACCACGGATGGTCAACACTATGGAGATTACGGATGGAGCTACTACGATTACCATCCTTTTGGCTGCAATGCTGATGGTTATAAGAAAGCAACTGAGCTTGATAAAAAGTTAATCAATAGTTACTTAGTCGGAGAGGCAAAACTTGAAAAGGTGCATAAGCTCTTTACTGAACTGGTCGATCAAAACAACATTTCAAACTATAAAATAACCTGGTGTGGGCGTTTCTCCGTATCTTTTTCTACCAGTTTTGTAATTCGATTGGCAAAAAAAGCGGAGAACAAAACACTTAAAGGATACTTCCTCCAGTACGGTTCGAGTCTTTCCAACCCCTGGTTGCCATTGAAAAAGTACAATCTGGGGATTACAGGAGACGTCAATTTGCATCACTTTGTAACATACTTTGCATTAGGATTCAAGTAAGGTAAAATGATAGTTGTTCACTTTAAATTTTTATACTAAACTTTGCTAAATGACAATTTACAAAAGTTTAGTTTTATACAAGGAGGAAAGAAAAATGAGAAGGCTACTCAGAACAGAGTTATCTTACTGTTTCTACGCTCTGCTCATGCTTGTTTTGGTAGCACCAATAAAAACCAGTGCTCAGGAGAGCGGCTTAGCTCTCACTCCACCAATGGGATGGAACAGCTGGAATAAGTTTGGCTGTAACGTAAGTGAGAAGTTAATTAAAGAAATGGCAGATGCTATGGTCACGAGTGGTATGAGAGACGCTGGTTACGAGTATATTGTAATTGATGATTGCTGGCAGGTTGGCAGAGACAGTCTTGGAAATATCATTGCCGATCCACAAAGATTCCCATCAGGGATGAAAGCACTGGCAGACTACGTACATTCAAAAGGACTAAAGTTTGGTCTTTATTCCTGTGCAGGGAGAAAAACCTGTCAGGGTCGGCCAGGAAGCCGTGGGTATGAATATCAGGATGCTCGTCAATATGCTGCATGGGGAGTTGATTATCTAAAATACGATTGGTGCTACCACGGAAAACAAAATGCAGAAGCTTCCTATGCTTTGATGAGGGATGCTCTAAAAAAAGCTGGACGCCCCATTGTGTTCAGTATCTGCGAATGGGGAACAAACAAACCCTGGCTGTGGGCAAATGGAATAGGGCATTTGTGGCGAACAACTGGAGACATACAGGATTGTTGGGATTGTAAAAGAGACTGGGGTGGTATGGGATGGACGAAAATTTTAGATCTTCAGGTTGGGTTGGAATCTTATGCAGGACCAGGACATTGGAATGATCCAGACATGTTAGAAGTGGGCAACGGTGGAATGAGTGTAACAGAATACCGGGCACACTTCAGTTTATGGTGCATACTTGCTGCGCCTTTGATGGCGGGGAATGATCTTAGAAATATGTCCCCCGAGATCACAGAAATATTAACCAACAAGGAAGTGATTGCTGTTGATCAGGATTCACTGGGAAGACAAGGACGCAAAGTCCGAGATGATGGAGACCTTGAAGTGTGGTCCAAACAGTTAAAAGACGGATCGCGAGCAGTGGCTCTACTCAACCGCAGCAAAGTAGATACAACAATTTCTGTAGCATGGAATGAAATAGGATACACAAACCATCTGCGGGCAAAAGTTCGGGATCTGTGGCAGAGAAAAGATCTGGGAAAATTCAGAGGAAAATTTTCAGCAAAGGTTTCATCTCACGGTGTTGTTATGATCAAGATAACACCTTAAATAAAACATCCATCAGGAAATAACTATGTTTTTTATGAATTCTCATTTGTATAGCTGGGAGGCTTTAAAAACATGATTAAGAAGGAATGCAGTGTACTTATTTTGCTCTTTATCTGCTTAACTTATCTTTCCTTTAACGCGCGAGGGCAAACTTCAGCCAAAAGAAAAACCAGCGACTGGGAAAATCCACAGGTCATTGGTGCGAACAAAGAACCAACCCACTGCACACTGATGGTTTATGGAGATATTAAGAAAGCTCTTAAGGGAGAACGGAGTGATTCTAAATTCTTCAAATCTCTAAATGGCCAGTGGAAATTTCACTGGGTTTCAAAACCTGCTGAAAGACCAAAAAAATTCTATCTGCCCGATTTTGATGCAGGCAACTGGAAAGATATCCCTGTACCCAGCAATTGGCAGATGCTCGGTTATGGACGTCCTATTTACACAAATGTTAGGTATCCCTTCGAGAAAAATCCCCCTTACATCCAGCACGATTACAATCCTGTGGGTTCCTATCGAAGGACATTTGAAATCCCCAGAGAATGGGAAGACCGAGAAATCTTCATCCATTTTGACGGAGTAGAGTCCGCATTCTATTTATGGATCAACGGAAAGAAAGTTGGATACAGCCAGGGAAGCAGAACGCCTGCCGAGTTTGACATTACAGATTTTCTTAAAACAGGAGAAAATCTCCTTGCGGTGGAAGTCTATCGCTGGTCAGACGGATCCTATCTCGAAGACCAGGACATGTGGAGACTCAGCGGGATATTCAGAAACGTTTATCTTTTTTCCACTCCAAAACTTCACATCCGTGACTTTGAAATCTCAAGTGACCTTACTTCCGACTACAGGGATGCCGTTCTTCGTCTCACTCTCAAGGTGCGAAATTATTCTAACATTCCATACAAAAATCCAGAAGTAGAGATAACACTTTTTGATCCTGAAAACAATCTTGTTTCTTCAGAAGTGTTGATGAAAGTAACTACAGCCTGCATTCTACCAGGGGCAGAATCAACCCTGATGATGAAGAGAAAAATTATGAATCCTCTAAAATGGTCTGCTGAGAAACCAAACCTATACACAGTTTTATTAAAGCTAAAAGATGGAAGTGAAAATCTTCTAGAAATCGAAAGCAGTAAATTTGGGTTCAGAAAGGTAGAAGTTAAAAACGGTCATTTACTTCTCAATGGCAAACCAATTCTAATTAAAGGTGTGAACCGCCACGAGCACGATCCTGATACAGGCCACTACATAACAGTAGAATCAATGATAAAAGATATTAAACTAATGAAGCAGTTTAACATCAATATTGTTCGTACCTGCCACTATCCTGACGATCCCCAATGGTACGAACTCTGCGACCAGTACGGCATTTACCTGATAGACGAAGCAAACATAGAATCACACGGAATGGGTTACAGTCCTGAGAAAACTCTGGCTAATAAACCAGAATGGGAAAAAGCACATCTTGATCGCATAATTAGTATGGTCGAAAGAGACAAAAACCATCCTTCTGTAATCATCTGGTCAATGGGAAATGAGGCAGGTGACGGAACAAATTTTGAGGCTGCAAGCGATTGGATTCACCACAGAGATCCATCACGTCCTGTTCATTATGAGCGTGCATGGAACAGACCTCATGTAGACATTGTCTCTGTTATGTATCCAAGTGTTAACTGGCTTATCAACTATGGAGAAAAAACCAGAGATAACAGACCTCTTATCATGTGTGAATACGCTCATGCCATGGGCAATGCTGTTGGCAATCTCAAGGAATACTGGGATACCATCAAAAAATACGATATTTTCCAGGGAGGTTGTATATGGGATTGGGTGGATCAGGGGATACGAAAGAAGTCGCCAGAGGGGGAAGAATACTGGGCCTACGGTGGAGACTTTGGAGACAAACCCAACGATGGAAATTTTTGTATTAATGGACTTGTTTTCCCTGATCGAAAAATTCCTCCAAAACTGTGGGAGGTTAAAAAGGTCTATCAGAACATAGAATTTGAGGGAGAAGATTTACTCTCAGGAAAAATAAAAATCAAAAATCAATTCTTTTTCACTAATTTAAAAGAATTTGATATCTTCTGGATTCTCTCCGAAGATGGGGAAATTATCCAATCAGGGAAGCTCCCAACGCTGGATATTTCTCCACAAAACCGTGGATTAATCCACATCCCATTCCAAAAACCAGAACTTACTCCCGGAGCTGAATACTGGTTGAAGATAAGTGTACGGTTAAAAGAAAATACGCTCTGGGCAAATAAGGGGCACGAAATAGCATGGTCGCAGTTCAAGATTCCATGGGATGTTCCGCCAGAACCTCTGGTAGATGTTGAAAAAATTCCAGAACTTAATAGACAGGACATTGGTGATCGGGTAAGATTCTACGGGAAAAATTTTGATGCTGTATTCAGCAAAACGGCAGGTACAATAGTTACTCTCAAATATCGCGGCAGGACAATTATCCAGGAGAGTAGAGAAAATATTAACGGACCTCTTCTCGAAGTTTTCCGTGCACCAACAGACAATAACCGTTATCTTGCCAAAAGTTGGTACAGAGCAGGTCTCAATCATCTGAAACATAAACATATAGTTAAAAATTTTGAGGTAAAAAAGATCAGCAATAAGGTTTATTCTGTTTCTGTGCTAACGGTCTCTACTGGGAATGACACAAGTGGATTTGAGCAGTATTCCACTTACAGAATCTTTGGAAATGGAGCAATTTTGGTGAAAAATGACATAAAGCCATTCGGCAACTTGCCCATCCTTCCAAAAATCGGTGTAAGAATTACTCTGCCCGGAGATTTTGAGCGGTTTTACTGGTACGGCAGGGGACCAATAGAAAACTATCCTGACCGAAAGGAAGGAGCTGCGATTGGCGTCTACCGCAGTACAGTAACAAAACAGTATGTGCCGTATGTAAGGCCTCAGGAAACAGGAAACAAAGAAGATGTCCGCTGGCTAGCTCTGCTGGATAAACACGGAAAAGGGCTCTTAATAATCGCAGGCAAGCCTTTTTCTGTAACGGCTCTGCACTACACAGCCTCTGACCTTGATCGGGCTGATCATATTAATGAATTGAAGCCTCGGAAAGAAATTTATCTTTCACTGGATGCTAAACAATTGGGATTGGGTAATGGAAGCTGCGGCCCCGGAACAATGAGAAAATACAGGCTTTATCCTAAACCTGTAGAGTTCAGCTTTACTCTTCGACCATACACAAAGGAAATGGGGAAACTTTCAAGGGCTGCAAGAGAAGAGTTGCCAAAGTTTTCAAAGTAAAGAAAGGTAGGCTGGATACCGGACGCTGGATGGAATTTAGGCTTCAGCCTTTCATGTATTTTATGTAGAAATAAAAAAGGAATAGTGATGATACTGAAAAACAAAATATTTACAAAAGAGAAGAACATATCTTTACTGCTGCCTTCGTTGATCTTTTTTGCAATTCTTCTCTCAGGATTTTCAAATCTTCTGGCAGGACGAAAAAACTTTACCCTGAGCAGCAGTAAAATTTCCTTTGCTGTCAATTTTGAAGACGGGAAACTTGTCTCTGAAAAATTTCAGACAAAACCCGAATGGTCATCCGAGTTTGGAACCAAACAAATTACTCTTGAAACTGATGGAGACTTCACTTTAAATGTAATGTGGACAGGCTGGTGTGCACCCGGGAAAATCAACAATGCAGATAATCCTGTTATCTTTTCTAAAGCAAATTTCAGATTTGATCATGGGGAAATAAAAAACCTCCCTGATGGAACAAAAGAACTCCGACTTTACCTGACAGGATATCATAATCCCATCCAGGTAAAAATAACATACCAGCTCGGACCAGAAGCCTTTTATCTTAAACGAAGAATCTCTCTGCGCGACACACTGTACGGTCTTCACTTTCTACGAAAAATCTGGCCAAGAAGCAGCCGCATCACCAGGAATATTTCCGTAATCAAGAAAGGTGGATTTGGTCAGCCAGTAGCTTTCAGGGTTGGAGATGGGGGTGCTTTCTTCGGCCTTGAATATCCGACATCGGATAATTCTATAAAAATAGACAAAGAGGGAAACTTATTTATCCGCTGCGGTGAAATTATAGGGAAAAAGATCGGTAAAGAATGGCTGGATAGTGAATGGACAGTTACAGGGCTCACACCCGATCGCGCTGTAAAACGCTGGTTTTTTCAGTATCTGGATAAAGTCCGTGTCGCTCCTCTGAAACCGTACATACTCTACAACAGCTGGTACGATCTTCGTTCACCTGTAATGGTAAAAGATTCTACCCATATCGTGAATGAAAGAAATGTAATGCGGATAATCGATCTCTTTAAAAAGAACATGGTGGATAAATACGATGTCCGTCTTGATGCATTCGTACTGGACGACGGCTGGGATATTTACAGAAGTGACTGGGTATTGAGAAAGAAAGAATTCCCCAATGGATTGAAACCGATTGCTGATGAACTTGCGAAAACAAATACTACTCTCGGTTTATGGTTTGGCCCAATAGGTGGATATTCACACCGCGATTGGCGGATAGAATGGATGAAAAAACATGGATACGAAACAGTGGGAACAGAGCTTTGCTTAGCAGGGGAAAATTATCATCAGCTTTTCAAGAAAAGAGTTATTGATTTTGTAGAGAAAGACGGGATAGGTTATTACAAATGGGACGGAATTCAATTTTCCTGCAGCGAACCTGACCATGGGCATCCTGTTGGAATTTACTCCCGCAGGGCAGTTATGGATTCTGTAATTGATCTCTGCTCTGCTGTCCGAAATAGGAATCCAGATATCTTTTTGAACATTACCTCTGGTACCTGGCTCAGCCCCTGGTGGGTGAAATATGCCAACCAGATATGGATGCAGGGATCTGACTACGGTTATGCAAATGTACCGTCAATAAGCCGCAGAGACGCGGCAATTACGTATAGAGATTTTGTCCTTTTTGATGATTTATGCAAAAAAAAGTTCTGGTTTCCTATTGCCAATCTCATGACACACGGTATAATAAAAGGAAATCTCCAGCAGCTTGGTGGCGAGGAAGAACCTTTGGATAAATTTACAGATAATGCTCTTCTTTACTTTGCTCGTGGTGTATCTATGTGGGAGCTTTACATTTCCCCTGAACTTCTCACAGACAATGAGTGGAACAGTATTGCTAAAGCTGTTCACTGGGCAAAAGATCGTTTCCCTATCTTAAAATCTACAGAAATGATCGGAGGCGATCCAGGGCAAAAGAAAGCATATGGTTATGTCCACTTTTCTGGAAAACACGGAATTATAGCTGCGCGGAACCCTTTTATTGAACCAAAATTCTTGAAAGTAACTCTTTCCCCTGCACAGGGACTCGATCCCGACGCTGCCTCTCTGGTTCTGGAACGCGTCTATCCCACCAGATGGATATCTCCCCAAATTTATGCTGCTGGTGCTACGTTGGAATTTCCACTGGATGGATACGAAACAGCCATTTATGAAATTTATCCTCTAAAAGAAGCAAAGTTGCCTTTATTAGCAGGAGTAACGTTCGATGTAATTGAAAACAACAAAGATAATTACAAGATAAAATTCTATGATGTAGAACCATGTGCTCACCTTTTGAATCCGGAAAAAGTTGACCGGATAAAATCTGGCGCAAAAACAGTTTCTCCTTGTGAACTTCTGCTTACAGAAAAACCTCTGGAAACTCCTGTTAAAATTTTATCATTCCAGGTGAAACCAAAAGGGAAAAGTACAAAAATTGATGCTGTGTTTGACCTCAAAAATAACCTAACAGAAGCCACGTTGGTTCTTCTCATCGAAGCTGAAAACTCTAACAAAACAGACATGCCAGATGTCAAATCAAACCTTGACGGGAAAAGTGTGGCAGTAAAAATTGAACAGCAGAAAAAGAGATGGAAGTGGATAAAAATAGATGTAAATCCAGGCCAGCACAAAGTACGTTTCATTATTTCTGCAGGAAAGAAAAAAAAGCTTTGGAAAGGCAAAGCAGCACTCTGGCTTATCTGCCGGGAAAAACCAGAAAGTGAGGAACTTCTCTTCAAGCTGCCAGAAAGTGTTGGGGAGAAACTTCCAATGCCGCCCCGTCCCTGGCCCACTGGTGAAATCCGAAGAAACGTCAAGATCGGGGAAGAGATGATAACAAGCTGAATTTT
>CAYYPT010000004.1:22705-36911 GCA_964473625.1 uncultured bacterium
GTGAAATCCGAAGAAACGTCAAGATCGGGGAAGAGATGATAACAAGCTGAATTTTTCTGCTGAAATTTTGTTTAAAAAGAGGTAAACTATATTTTATTATAGATCAACAATAGCGTTTATTTATAATTTCTGGGAAAGGTACAAAAAATGAAAGCAAAGATAATAATTCTGGGATTAAGTATATCAACTATCTTATTCCTATTGTGTACTCAGAAAAAAGATGGAATATACATAACCTCTGCACCTGCGGGCAATCGATACACAAAAATAAATACAAAAGGGAAAACTGTAATCCCCAATGGAAGATTCATTACGCCGCTTGGGAAAACAGTTCAAGTCGCACCACACCCTTACGGACTTGCTCTAAGCAGAGACGGCAAGATAGCAGTTACAGCCAATTCCGGGACAAGCCCGCTTTCTATTACCATCATACGAAATATCTTTTCTGATAAACCACAAGTACAGCAGGTTCCTCCTGGCCCATTTACTGATAAAGGTGTTCTGGCTTCTGTTTTTATGGGTCTGGCCATCTCTCCTGACAACAAAACAATTTACGTAAGTGGAGGACAGGAGAACAAAATCTATCTTTTCGATGCAGCCACTGGTGAAAAACAGGGAACTATCAACTGCGCTTCCTTTTCTCCCCAATTTGATTACCGATACGGTTATATTGGAGATATGGTTCTCAGCAGCGATGGCAAAACCCTTTATGCAGTGGACCAGATTAACTTCAGAATGATAATAATTAATACAGAGAAAAAAAAGGTTTTACATAATGTACCTGTCGGACGTTACCCCTTTGGCATCGCTCTTTCTCCTGATGAAAAGAAGGTCTATGTGGCGAATGTCGGTATGTTTGAATACAAAAAAATAATAGGTATAGACCCTAAAAATCTTAAAGACACTGCTCTAAAATTTCCTCCCTTTGCCTATCTTTCTCCCGAGGCCAGGAATGGATATAAAAAAGACGGCCTTATTATTCCAGGATTGGGAGACCCGAACGTTCCTGAATCGTTCTCCGTCTGGACAATTAATCTGGAAGATCCTCACCATCCATTTGTCTCTGCAAAGATAAAAACTGGAAATCTTGTGGGAAGTATGGTTGAGGGAATACCTGCTGTGGGCGGTTCAAGTCCAAATTCAATTGCAGCGACCTCCCGATACGTTTTTGTTAGTAATGGGAATAATGATAATATTTCTGTTATTGATATAAAGAAGGATACTATAGTTAACACAATTTATATTAAACCAGACGAACACATTAAACATTTCAGAGGAATTATTCCATTTGGCGTAGCTGTTTCTCCTGACGAAAAAAGACTCTACGTGGCAGAGTCTGGCATAAATGCAGTGGGCGTTATCGACATCCCCTCCATGAAAGTTATCGGGCACATACCTGTTGGCTGGTTTCCATCAAAATTAAAGGTAAGCCCCGACGGCAGGAAACTTATCGTTGCCAATGCCAAAGGTTACGGCAGCGGTCCAAACGGTGGAAAAGATTTCAAACTCGGACCAGAAGGAAGTTACATAGGAAGTTTGATGAAAGGTACTGTATCTGTTTTTGAAATTCCTTCTGACAAAAGATTGGAAAAGACCACAAAAACTGTTATTGCGAACAACTTTATTTTTGAGAAAGCAACATCCAGAAAATTTAGATGGAGAAAACACAACCCTGTGCCGCTCTATCCAGGAGAAAAAGAATCCCCTATTAAACATATTGTATTCGTATCAAAAGAAAATAGAACTTACGATGAAGTATTTGGACAGATTAAAAAGGGAGATGGAGATCCATCCCTTGCCCGTTATGGGGAGGGCGCCACTTTTACCAATCATGCAAAAACCAAAAAAGTAGTAAATGTTACTGTAATGCCTAATCACCTAAAACTGGCTCGTCAGTTTGCAATTTCTGATAATTTTTATGTGGATTCTGATGTTTCTGCAGATGGACACAGATGGCTTGTTAATACCTATCCAAATGAGTGGGTTGAAACCTGTACCCCTGCAAGTTACGGAGGGAACAGAACATACAAACCGAAATCTAAAGCTCCCGGCAGTCTGGCAATGAATGGAGCCGCCGGTGCCATTTATCCAGAAGATTACAATGAAGCAGGGTCTATGTGGGATCACCTGGCCAGAAACGGAATTGATTTTTATAACTTTGGTTTTAGTCTAATGTTTGAACCTGCAAGTTATGATAAAAGCTACAAGTACACAGGCATTCGCTACATAGCAAACTTCCCTTTGCCTGCCCCACTGTATAATAGAACCTCTCACACCTATCCAACCTTCAACATGGCCATTCCTGATCAGTTCAGGATTGACATGTTTATCAAAGAATTCAAAGAAAAATGGATTAACAATAAGAAAACTATGCCTCCCATTATCACTATAATTTTGCCTCAGGATCACGGCGCAGGCGACAGACCTGAGGCTGGTTATCCTTTTAGAGAAAGTTACATGGCTGATAATGATCTTGCACTGGGACGACTGGTTGAGTTTTTATCTCATACCAGATACTGGGAATCAATGGTTATTGTTGTAACAGAAGATGATGCCCAGAACGGAGTGGACCACATAGATGCACACAGAAGTATTCTTATGGTCATTTCTCCTTATTCAAAGAAAAACTACGTAAGCCATGTTCACTATAGTTTTGGCAGTATTTTTAAAACATTCTGGAACATTCTCCGTCTTCCTTACCTTAATCAGTACGATGCAGGGGCAACCGATATGGCGGATATGTTTACTGATAAACCCGACTTCACACCTTACAAAGCAGTGGTTGTCGATAAAAGGATTTTTGATCCTGAAAAAGCGCTGGATCCTCTCGATGAAAATTTCAACTGGAAGGCACTTGATGAATCACCTATCATGGATAATCCTTCCGACATGTACAGAGAAAGCAAGGAAATGGATAGAGATAGACTTGAAAACAGAGAAAGAAAATCGAACTAATATTTAAGGAAGTTAAATTTATGGCGAAAAACGCACAGATATTTGAAGAGGCGCTGGAAGTCTTTAAAAAACAGTTCTCACGCGAACCCGAAAAAGTTGTCGCAGCACCCGGCCGTGCCAATATCATTGGCGAACATACAGATTACAATGATGGGCATGTACTGCCAATTGCAATTGACCGATACACAGTAGCTGCAGGAGCAAACCGTCCCGACAGAATTTTCAAATTTTACACTGCCAATTTCAACGAAAAATTTGAATTTAACATGGATGACCTCCCTCAGAAAAGACCCCAATGGGTTTCTTACATGATGGGCGTAGCTGCGGAGATCGAAAACGACGGTTTTAAAATGTCAGGTAAAGAAATTGCCGTGTATGGAAATGTTCCTATTGGTTCAGGATTGAGTTCATCAGCAGCTTTAGAAATTGCTACTGCTACACTTTTCGAACGGCTTGAGGGATGGAACATGGAAGATGCCAGAATGGTAAACATCTGCCGTCGGGCAGATCATAATTTTGTCGGAGTGAACAGCGGTCCAATGGATCAGTTTGCTTCCCGTGCGTGCAGAAAAGGACATGCCGGACTCTTAGATTGTCGCTCATTAGAGATGACTCAACACAAACTTCCTGATAACATCCTTTTTTTGTCCATCTATTCCGGGATTCCCAGATCTCTGGCAACCAGTGAATACAATGAGAGGCAGGAATCCTGTCAAAAAGCAGTAGAAATATTGAAGAAAACAAATCCTGGTGTAACTGCACTGCGTGATGCAACGACTAAGATGGTAGAAGCAGCAAAACATGAACTTGGTGATCGTGTTTACCGACGTGCAAAGCATGTTGTCACAGAGGAGCAGCGGGTTTTTGATATTCTTGAGGCTTTTACTAAAAATAATCTTACTCGCATCGGAAAACTACTCCTGGAAGGCCACAAAAGTCTCAGTGTAGATTACGAGGTAAGTCTCCCAATATTGGATGAAATGATTGAATGGTTTTATAAAAGAACAGGTGTTATAGGAGCAAGACTTACAGGTGCTGGTTTTGGAGGCAGTTTGATTTGTCTTGTGGAAACTGAAAAGACAGACATTGAGGAGTTAACTGCTTCATTTATCGAGGAATTTAAAAACAAAACTCCAGAGTCTCCCGAAATCTGGCAGCTTACAACAGTTGATGGAGCAAAGTATAACCACTAAACTTTAGTAAATTCTTATTCTAAAAATAACAAACGTCAAAATCCAAATTAACACAAAATAGAATGGAGTGAATATGGTACTACAGTTAGTTGATTGGATATCAGTTATTGCTTTTTTTGTAGTCTCTCTTCTTATAGGAATCATTGTTGCAAAAAAAGCCGGCTCTAACAGTGCAGAATTTTTTGCTTCTGGTCGAAGCATGCCCTGGTGGTTACTGGGAGTTTCTATGGTAGCCACTACTTTTTCCGCTGACACTCCAAACCTGGTAACCGATATGGTACGTCAGCACGGAGTTGCCGGCAACTGGATGTGGTGGGCTTTCCTTTTAACAGGAATGGTCACAGTTTTTATTTACGCAAAGCTGTGGCGCCGCTCAGGTGTGCTGACAGATATTGAATTTTACGAACTCAGGTACAGCGGCAAGCCAGCAGCATTTTTGCGTGGGTTCAGAGCACTTTACCTTGGCCTTTTCTTTAACATAATGATAATGGCAACTGTAATGTTAGCTGCTATAAAAATAGGTGGGGTCATGCTGAATATTTCTCCGTTTAAAACAGTTTTTATTACCTCAATAATCGTTGTTACATACAGCATGCTCGGTGGACTGCGCGGGGTTCTTCTAACAGATTTTTTACAATTTATTATCGCCATGACGGGTTCCATACTTGCCGCTATCGTCGTTGTTAATTTGCCACAGGTGGGAGGACTTCACAACTTACTGTCCAATCCTAATATCAAACACAATCTCTCGATTTTACCGGATTTTTCCAACACTTCTCTTGTAGTAACTGTATTCATCATACCACTTGCAGTACAGTGGTGGAGTGTTTGGTACCCAGGGGCAGAGCCAGGTGGAGGCGGCTACATTGCTCAGAGAATGTTAGCAGCCAAAAATGAAAAACATGCAGTTGGTGCAACACTCTTTTTTAACCTGGCTCACTACGCTCTAAGGCCCTGGCCATGGATATTTGTTGCACTGGCTTCTATGGTCGTTTTCCCTGATCTTGCTTCTCTACAGAGTGCTTTTCCAAATATCTCTTCAGGGATTGTAAAAAATGACCTGGCTTATCCTGCAATGTTGACCTATCTCCCTGCGGGACTTTTAGGACTTGTGGTAGCATCGCTTATTGCAGCAGTAATGTCAACAATATCAACTCATCTTAACTGGGGAGCTTCTTACATTGTTAATGACTTTTACAAACGGTTTGTCCGTAAGGACTCCTCAGAAAAAGAGCAGGTACTTGTAGGGAGGCTGTCCATTGTAGCGCTAATGATTCTGGCTGCTCTAATAGCTCTTCTTTTAAGCAATGCACTCCAGGCTTTTCATATTTTGCTGCAGATAGGAGCAGGAACAGGTCTTCTTTTTCTTCTTCGCTGGTTCTGGTGGCGGATTAATGCTGCCAGTGAAATTGCTGCCATGGTGGTATCGTTTATAGTCGCTGTTTATTTTGAAATCATTCACCCAAAACTTGGACTCCCGCCAATTGCCCCATGGGAAAGATTAGTTTTAGGTGTTGCTATTACTACAATTGGCTGGATCACTGTGGCTGTTATTAGCAAACCAACTGAAGAAAGTACCCTTCTTCGGTTCTACCGTAAAATAAATCCTGGTGGACCAGGCTGGAAAAGGGTTCTGGAAACTGCGCGAGAAAAGGGCGAAAATGTAGAAGAATATCTATCACAAAAATGGGATGTTCCCGCGGAAATACTTTGTGTTTTCCTGGGACTGGTAATGATTTACAGTATGCTCTTTGCTACAGGTTTCTGGCTTTACAACAATATTTCCGGTGGAATAATCACAACCATATTATCAGTTCTTTCTGCTGGAATATTAATAAAACTCTGGGGAAGATTGAAGATATTTTAAAAATAAATATAATACCTGAGATGCCATCGCTTAAAATCATGGCATCCGTATTAATGGTGGTAGACATGAGAAAACTTTTCATTATAATTCTAATGATAAGCCAATTGACCGGGCTTTCTGCTTATTCAGGTATACACACAACACACGACGCCAGAATGGCCTGGTGGCGAAAAGCAAGATTCGGCATGTTTATCCACTGGGGTTTGTATGCAATTCCTGCTGGTGAATGGAGGGGTAAAATTATACCAGGTGTAGGCGAATGGATAATGGCCCATGCACAAATCCCTGTTGATCAGTACGAACCACTGAAGAAGAAATTTAATCCTGTGAATTTTAATGCAGAACGCTGGGTAAAACTGGCAAAACAGGCAGGAGTAAAATACATTGTAATCACCACAAAACACCACGATGGCTTCTGTCTTTTTGATTCAAAATACACAGATTATGACATAATGTCCACTCCATTCAAACGTGACATCATGAAAGAGCTATCAGATGCCTGCCACCGTAATGGGATAAAAATTGGTTGGTACTATTCGATCATGGACTGGCATCATCCCGACTATTTACCCCGGCATAAATGGGATAAAAGGCCTGCTGACAATGCTAGTTACGACCGCTACATAAAATATGTAAAGAATCAACTCACTGGACTTCTAACTAATTACGGAAAAATCAGTATCCTCTGGTTTGATGGAGGATGGGAACACAAAGCTTCTGAGCATCATGCAGCCGAAATCATTGCGCTTGCTCGCAAACTTCAATCAGATATTATAATAAATGACAGACTTGGCATACCAGAAGATTTTGGAACTCCCGAGCAGGAAATTCCAGCAACAGGCATCCCCGGTCGTGATTGGGAAACCTGCATGACAATGAATGATACCTGGGGATACAAAAAGAGCGACAACAACTGGAAGTCGTCTCAGGATTTGATCCGAAAATTGATTGAAATAGCATCCAAGGGTGGGAATTATCTTCTAAATGTGGGTCCAACAGCATTGGGAGAAATTCCAGAGCCGAGTGTGGAAAGATTAAAAGCTATTGGCCACTGGCTGAAAATTAACGGCGAAAGCATTTACGGAACAAAGGCAAGTCCATTCCCCAAATTACCATGGGGGAGATGCACACAAAAAGAACTTTACTCTGGGAAAACACGTCTCTATTTTCACGTCTTTCGATGGCCGGAAGATGGTAAGCTCGTAGTCCCAGGATTAAAAAACAGAGTTAAGTCAACATATCTATTAGGTGATCCTAAAAGGAAAAAATTAAGAATCACCAGAAAAAAGGAATCAATTGTAATAAATGTTCCACCACAACCACTGGATAAAGCAGTAACAGTAGTGGAGGTTGATATTGTTGGTGGATAATGAACAGTGTAAACCGGGGAGCTATCTTGGTTCCTTACGCGGTAGCGGAACCTTTGCGAGACAGGTTTTGGGCTAAAGCTCATGGCAGTGAATCAGCGTTGAGTAAAATGTATTTCTTTTCTGAAGAGAAAAAAGCAGATTCTTCGCTTTGCTCGGAAAGACGTGGAGTATATGTCTTTCTGAGGTATGCCGATTTATTGGCACCTTACCGATCGCACAGGATATGTATCCTGTGGAATCATATGAAAATTCCACGCCCAGCATAAATATACTGGGCGATCATAGATATTAGAATTTCGAATTTATCGTTATGAAGTAACTTTGGCATTTTTGTCAAAGTTTAGTTAATAACTGGATCTTTTGCCGATCATACACAGTCTGAGACTGTGTATGATCTTATTCTAAATCATATATCCTGTCCTGTAGTGAAGTTTTATGCCTGCTCCAACCGATATTCCTTGATGTAGAGAAGGAGAGCTGTTAGTCCGGTAAAGAGGAGGAACATTCCGATAAGAATTAAAATGGAGGCCAGTGAAGATATTTGCTTAGCAGGCATGATAAGATTCAAAAAAACACTTTTCATATTCACTGAGGAAATTTTTCCCATGGAAGGAAAAAGAATATGGAGATAGTGAACTACTGTAAAAAGCTTTACATTGCCCGGGAAAAAGCTAACTGTACTTTCCCATCCGAAAGCAAAGAAGATTCCTGCCATAACAGGGTGTTTTATTGTTCCTCCTAAAAATCCAAAAAAAGGAAGATAAACAAGGAGGCCAAGGAGTAAAACCCCCGATACCCTTAAAAGTCTGGAAAAATTTGAGGCCCATGTACTAGTGCTGGTACCAATCATCAACGCACTGTACGTTAATGCAAGTGAGGTTAAAAGAATCAATCCGCCAGTTATGATGCCAGCCAGAGTTTTAGTGAGAATCACAACTCCTCTAGGAGTTGGTCTTACCAGAAGATAGGGGAGTGTTCTTTCTTCTACTTCGTCAGCTATGATAGCAGTGCCGATAAAAAGAGAAATCAGAGGAAGTAGAAAATGAAGAAAGAGAAGAAGGCTGACCTGGGGGAAAAGAGAAGAAAGGAGAATTCCCTGCTTTTCTAAAAAGGGTTTTGTCATGAGGAGAATAAGAGCACATCCAACCGGTATCAGCGCAAGAACCATCATCCAGATTGTTCTTTTACTATGAATTCCGTTTCTCAAAAAAAAGCTTAAAAGAAATCCCACAGCATTACCTCACAAGATAGTCAAAAACAGCTTCTAAATTTTCATCAGGTGACCAGAGAGAATATATCTTCACATCGCTTTCTAAGGCAATTTTTGGCAGACGGAGATGAAATTCATCGGGACGGTTGGTTTCCACTGTAAGCTGATTATTTTCTCTGTCGAAATGAACACTTTGAACATCCTCATATTCCATCAACTTTGCTGTGAGTAAAGTTACTTTATCGCATCTGATTGTCACCTGAAGAGGATGTGTATCGATCAAACGGCGTATCTCATAAATATTCCCCTCAGCAAGAAGTCTACCGTGATTAATGAGGATGATTTTATCAGTCATTTTTTCAACTTCGTGGAGAACATGACTGGATACAATAACTATTTTCCCCTGATTTCCAAAATCCTTGATCAACTCAATTGTAGTTCGCCTTCCCAGAGGGTCCATCCCATTTAAAGGTTCATCAAGGAACAAAATTGCAGGCTCGTGGGCAATCGCCTGTGCCATTTTTATTCGCTGGCGCATTCCCTTACTGTAACTGCCTATTCTCTTATCCTGAGCTTTCTCTATATCCATTGTCTTTATAGCTTTCCTTGTTCTCTCTTCTGCTTCGTCTCTGGGAAAGCCGTGCATCCTTATTAGGGAGAAAACAAATTCCCATCCTGTGAGGTAATTCCAGAAGGCATCCATTTCAGGACAATATCCAATCTGGCGGAGAATTCTGTGATTATTCCACACTGGCTCGTTTCCAATTATCAATTCTCCCTTGCTTGGTTTTAACTGACCTGTAAGAAGCCGGATAAGTGTGGTTTTACCAGCCCCGTTTGGCCCAAGAAAACCAGTTACCCCTGGTCCAATATTAAAATTGAGATTGTTTACACCTATAACCTGTCCGTACCATTTAGATAAATTTTTAACCTCAATATTCACTGCACTACCTCTGTAGGTCTAACTTTAATTCTCAAAATTCCGATAGAAAGTAAAACAATCCCTACAAGTACAACAAAACCCAGCCACACAGAGAAATGGAAAGGATGCTCAAGACCAAACATCTGTGAACTGACCTGTTTCAAATTTGCATTCAAGGAGATCAATCCTATTCCATGAATCTTGTATAGTATTTTTTGTAAGATATTAGGGAAAGTAATCAGTGAAAAGAAAAAAATAGCTGCAGAAGTTGCACTTCTGCTTGCAGCGGAGAGAGCAAGAATTAGTCCTCCCATTGTGACCAGTACAAGGAAAACGTACCCTGTTATTGAAAAGGGAATCCAGAAATATTTGTTAAAGAAAACAGCATCTCTTGCCAGGAGAATCCTGACCATGAAAAGAAGAAGTCCTGGTACAAGCGTTATAAGAGCTCCGTAAAATCCTACAATTGTAAACTTCCCTATAATATAATCCCAGAAGTTCACAGGTCTGGAAAAATAGATAAATAGAGCCTTAAATTTTCGATCATTTGCAATAAGACCTGCACCGGCAATAATAAAAATAAGCAGCAAGAAAAAAGCCTGGCCCTGGAGAAATTCGTGAAAAAATCCAGCATTGATCTGCAAACTTTTTACTGTTTTTGCAATTTCAATTTTATCTCCGAATCGTGTCATAACGTATATCTGAACTGCTCGCGCAAAGAACGGAATGTACGCTACAAGCACGAGGACAATCATCCACTTTTTCCAGAGAAGTTTAATTCCTGTTCTGGCAATAATCCACCATGTCTGAGGCCGGGTTTTTAACTGTCCGTACCAAGGGCTGTAAGATTCTTCATAGATTGGCATTCTGATTTACTCCTATCCGCTTCACAAAGACATCTTCCAGTGTCTGGATGCTCGGTACCATCCTCCGCAGTTGGACGCCCGATTTTTTAGCAGCTTCTAGGATAACTGCTGTTTCACTTTTTTCAGGAAGAATAACATCCATGAGGTGCTTCCCGTTTGGACGGATCTCACATCCTCTGCTTTTTAAAAAGTCTATAAATTTTTTTCTGTTCCCATCTATCCTCACTGTATAGGCTCCAGAATAGCTTCCTCTAAGCTCATCAATTTTTCCTTCTTCGGCAACTTTTCCATTGTGAATTATAATGACCCGCTCACATGTGCTCTCTACATCTGCTAATATGTGAGAAGCCAGAATAATACTTATTTTACCTTTGCTAGAGATATTCTGAATCAAATCAAGCATTTCCCGTCTGCCTCTGGGATCCATCCCGCTTGTAGGCTCATCGAGAAATAAAAGTTTGGGATCATGGACAATAGCCTGGGCGAGTTTTATTCTTTGCTTCATGCCTGAAGAATAGGAGTCAACCTTTCTGTAACGTGCCTCTCCAAGACCAACAAGAAAAAGGACCTCATGCGCTCGCTGTATTGCATCTTCCTTCGCCATACCGGATAGTTCCCCAGCATACTGAACCATACCAATTCCTGTGAGCCCGGGGATGAGGCAGTCGTCTTCTGGCATGTAGCCAACAACCTGACGGATAGCCTTCTGTTCCCCTGTTACATCCCTGCCCATAATTGTAGCTGAACCCGAACTTAGGGGGACCAACCCTAAAAGTCCTTTAATAAGACTCGACTTTCCTGCACCGTTGGCACCGAGAAGGCCTGTTGATCCCTGGGGAAACGTTATTGAAAGATGATCAACAGCCGTTAAATCGCCGTACTTGATAGTAAAATTTTTAAGAATTACAGACAAGTATCCTCCGTTTGTATAATAATGTATTTTCTTTTACGTAACAGGAGGGGAATAGTTTCTATGGGAGCAAGCAATATCTGACCCGAATTAACGGATAAACAATGCTCCTTACGCAAAGCACATTCTATCTTAGATAACCGAGAATAACTATCAATAGATCCATTATCCGTTAATTCAGCTCTAATTTAAAACCTATATCCTGCTGAAAAATACCATTGATTTTCTCCGTCGCTCATGTGTCCATATCCAATATGGATAGGCCCCAACAAAGTATTTAGAGAAAAAATAGCACCGATTCCCTGCTTAAAATCCTTTGCCATAATTTTAGTATATCTTCCCCACATCCCTCCAAAATCGTACCGCAGTGAAAGATAAGCCTCTATCCATCTGGATGAAGGAACTCGGTAGCGAACTTCACCACTAAGTAAGATAAATCTTTTACCAACTAAAGCCTCCTCAGGTAAGCCAATAAATGAGTTCAATCCTCCCAGACGAAACTGTTTGGCGAACGGAGTTGTCATATCAGATGTTCCCCAGGAGATTTTAGGGTGGAAAACAAGAAAAGGGAATAATGAATAATAAGATTCCATTGAAGAAAATATCTTGGAATAGGAAACATCGCTGCCAATAAATTTTCCGGCAGTCTCGTACTCCAGAAGATGATACTTACCCATTGTAGGAAAGGGAACATGATCCCGTGTATCTACTTCTGATTTAAGGGTGATATTACGAAGAGTAAATCTTTCCCGTGGAGCATACCTTCCCGTGGGTTCCAGATTTATCTTTTCTGATCTTATTCGGAGAGAGAGCGTGCCGAACCTACGCATTTGCTGGCCCAGTGATAGAGATAAAGTTCTGATTGATTTTCCATATGTGCCAACCTGTTTGTGATTTTGATAGTAATTGAAATAATGTTTTTCAAGAGAGAAATTAATCCTGTAAGTAATGTAAGTATACAAAAATCGATCAGACCAGAAACGAATTCGGAACATCTCATCTCGTTTTCCTGTGAGCGCCGTTAACGAACATTTGCTTCCAAATCCCAGAAAATTTTCTTCAACTGCCTGTAAGTATCCCTGCGCTCTTCTTTCAAGATCATACCTTAGCCCCACACGTGCAAGAGTATATCCATGCTCAATAAGGTTAAAGATAAGATCATGGGATTGGCCCTCTTGGTGGATTCCAAACCGAACTTCTTCAAAATATCCTGTACTGTATATATTCTCAATGCCCTGCCTCAACAGGGAAACATTGAACAAATCTCCAGATCTCAATGGAAGTTCTCTAAGAATTACAAAGGGGCGAGTGTGATTATTTCCCACGAGTTTTATTTCACCGATCCGGCCTTCATCAATAACAATTTTTAAAATCCCATCTTCAATATGGATGTTTCTTACATTGGCAAGTGCATATCCTTCCCTGTGGTATTTTTCTGCCAGTCGGTGAATATCCCGACGACCTTTCTGAATGTTGAGAACTTCCCCTCCAGTAGTCTCCATACACGCAAGGAGAAGTGAATCTGGGAAAATTTTATTGCCAGAAATAATAGTCTTTTTTATAAAAGGGTTTTCTTTTACCCTGAATATAAGAGCATGAATTGAAGTATCGACAAAAGCAGAAACATTGCTAAAATATCCGGTTTGGATTAAAGACCGTCCAGCCCAGATAATTTGAGCTGTCGGAACAAGAGAAGACGTGTCTATTTTTATTTCGTTAAGAAAAGCTTGTGGGTCAAGTTTACGACAACCAGAGATAAAAATTTTCTTAATAAAAAACAATGTATCAGCCCAAGTTTTCGATTTCTTCCTCAAAAGATTTTCTATTTCAGGAATAGTTTTTTCTGCAGCTTCTTCTCCTGCTCGAATAATACTGTCGATCTTATGAAAATCAGTATTGGAAATGTTATCCAGAAAGGGCTGGATAGAAACATCTGCAGTCTTAAGTTGAGAACGAATTTTTTCCTGCTGCATTATGGTGGTTACCTGGTCGGCAATCTGCCATGGAGCTCTCAAAGATTTTGCATCACGAAGTTTTGAAGATGTATCAACACCAATAACAATATCTGCCCCAAGAGATTTCGTCTCAGCGACTGGCAGGTTTTGAACAAGTCCGCCATCCACCAACAATTTATTACCCATATGAACAGGGGTAAAAAGAATAGGAATAGCCATACTTGCGCGAAGAGCATCAACTAAAGACCCTTTTTTAAGAAGTATCTCTTCCCCTGTGAGAAGATCAGTAGCAACTGCTCTGAAGGGAATGTGGAGTTTGTCAAAATTTGAAGAAAAAGAATAGGGAGCATTCATAATAAGATTGCTGAGAAGCATGGTTAATTTCTGCCCGGCAGTATAACCCGAAGGAATTTCAAAAGAAAACCCTCTTAAGCGGACCTGCAAGATATATCCTGCTCTTTCCTCTTTCTGTCCTAAAAAGAGCTGTTTTCTTGGAGGTTTGTCCTGAATAATCTCACCCCATTGAATCTGATGAGCTAAGCTATCGATCTCCATGGCGGAATATCCCACAGCAAAAAGGCCTCCTATAATAGCTCCCATGCTGGTGCCGACAATACCATCTATTGGGAGGCCGTGTCGCTCAAAGACTTTAAGAACCCCTATCTGTGCCAGCCCTCTGGCACCTCCCCCGCTCAGCGCGATTCCAATTTTCGGCCTTTTGACCTTTACATAGGGAATAAAGCTATCGCTGCTGTCAGGAGATTTTTCAAGGCCAAGAGGGATTTCTATCTCACCTGCGGTCTGAGTTCTTCCTGTAACAGAAAAGAGAATTAAACATCCAATAGAGAAAATAAAAAAGTAAAATTTCATAATAAAACTTTAACAAATTAAAATTCAAAAATCAAATGAGTCCACTCTAAAAAGGGTGATTTAGAAACAAAAAAACAGAGCTATATTT
>CAYYPT010000005.1:0-36366 GCA_964473625.1 uncultured bacterium
TTTGTTGAAGGGACTTCTATACTCTCAATTTCTTCTTCTAATGGTTGCTCAAATTGGAGTTCGTTTAATTCCTTTGCTTCTTCATTCATTCTATCATCTCCTTAGGCGACAAATTTCAGATAACACCCTATATCCGAACTGTTCGGATATAACCCCATTAGCTGCCCTGCCAATCTTAGAGCATAAAACTACCCCCTATCTCCACTCTCAAATCCCCACCTCATACACACGATACCTCTTAGCCTCTTTAAATCCCAATTTGAGAATGGGATTGCTCATGGCCATGTTGTCCTCTAAAATGTAGTTTGCTTCAACTATAAGTAGTTCCCTTGGGATAAAGAACATCGTATAACTTTCTGTAGAAAAGTGTATCAATGGCTTTACGTTGATACTTAGGGATAACTCCCAGAGCCCAAACACGATACTGACGAATTTTCTTTAACCCAGAGAAAAATTTCAAAAAACCAAACGGTAAAAGCCTGCCGTCGCTATAATTCTTTTTCCTCATCGAACTCCTTTAGGATTCCTCTAATCATGGGTTTTGTTTCTGGCAAATTCTTGGTAATGATCTCCCAAACAATACTTAGGTCAACCCCAAAATATTCATGAACTACAATGTTCCTTAACCCTATCATCCTTTTCCAGGGAATACCAGGATATTTTTCTCGTATCTCTTTCGGTATATTTTTTGTCGCTTCCCCAATAATTTCAAGATTTCTTACGACAGCATCCGCTGTCATTTCATTTTCTGTAAATTTTTCGTAAGTCAAATCTTTGGTGAAACGTTCTATTTTATTCATACTCTCCAAGATATCCTCTATAAAAATCTTGTAGAATCTTTTTTTCATGTAAAAGCTACCTCTTTCAAAATTTTATCTCTTAGCTGTGGTTTTAAAGCTTTCACTGTAACTAAGTCCACTTTTTTCCCTAAAATCTCCTCTAGAAATTCTTTAAGATCAATGAATTCCCATCCAATTGGAGCATAAAACTCCACTATAATATCTACATCACTTTCTTCAGATTGCTCTCCACGGACGTAAGAGCCAAAAACCCCTATTTCCTTGACCTTAAATCTTTCCCGGAGTAAAGGTTTATATCTTCTTAATATTTCTTTTATTTCTTTTTGTCTACGCATCCTTTCATTCCTCTCTTATTCTTTATCTGTTAAGAGAATTTGCAGATTGCGAACCTTTCTAAACCAGTTCAGCTATTATATAATCTTCCCCCTCTCAAATCCCCACCTCATACACCCGATACCTCTTAGCCTCTTTAAATCCCAATTTGAGAATGGGATTGCTCATGGCCATGTTGTCTTCTAAAACGTAGTTTGCTTCAACTATAGTAGGTCCCTTGGGATAAAGAACATCGTATAACCTCCTGTAGAAAAGGGTATCAATGGCTTTACGTTGATACTCAGGGATAACTCCAAGAGCCCAAACACGATACTGACGAATTTTCTTTAACCCAAAGAAAAATTTCAAAAAACCAAACGGTAAAAGTCTACCATTCAAATCCTTAATAACAGTATTAACATCGGGGAAAACAATGAGATAACCCACAGGTTTACCGTCAACTTCAGCAATCATCACAATATCAGGATCAACAATTGGCTTCATAGATTTAGCAATAGCATGTGCCTCTTCATCCGTAACAGGAACATAGCCCCAATTGGGAGCTGTACACTCATTGGCTAAATCTACTATGATTTTAACATCTTTCTCCAATTGTTTCATGTTCAACGAACGAACTTTTACTCCATATTTCTCAGCAATACGATCTGTTAACTTGAGAAAGCGTTCTGGTAAATTGTATCCCTGTCTGCAATCAAGATGATAAGCCAACAGATCTTTTACTTTTTTCATACCGTACGCTTCCATCTGACTATTATAATACTGAGGATTATAGGGAGCCATAACCATTGGCTGGAGATCAAATCCTTTGACCACAAATCCATATTCTTTTGTGTCAAAATCCCATGGCCCTCTCATGCAAACCATTCCACGATCTTTAAGCCACTTTCGGGCTGCATCTAAAAGAAGTTTTGAAGCTTCGACATTGTCAATACACTCATAGCAGCCAAATGAACCCACTGGCTCTTTCCAGTGTTCCACAGCCTGACGGTGTACAAAAGCAACAATTCTCCCAACAGCTTTTCCATCCTGAAAAAGCAAGAAATACTGATAATCACAATGGAAAAGAGATGGATTTTTTTTAGAAAATTTTTTCCTCTCTTCTGTTAATAATGGAGGAACCCAGTTTTTATCATCACGATAAATCCAATAGGGTAATTTAATAAAAGTCTCAAGATCCCTCTTGGTCTCAACTGGATGGACTGAAAAAGCCAAAACACCTCCCATTAATTTATGTTAAAAACTGAACTTTTGTAAAAAACTCTAATTAAAAAAATCTGGCTCTATGTTAAATCGAATGGGTTAAGTTCTCAGACCCATATTTAAAATCAAATATCAAAGCTTGTCTTGAACAAAGCCGAAGGATGCAAAATGACAAGCAAAATGCAAAAATGAGACAAAAGACGCATGTGTCCTACTCATGTAAAATCTAAACCAATTCAATGCAAAGTCTGGATAATAATTGCCCCTTTTTGATTTTTATTCACCCACTCAAATCAAGATAGAACCAAAAATTATTTCGTTTCCGTTGGCTTCGGTCTCAGCGGCAATTCAATTAAAAGCCCGAAAACCATTGCAGTAATAAACATTAACCAAAATCCAGAGATCCATCCAAAACATAGCCTATGAATAAATCCCGTAGGAATTTTTGCAATAGCTGCAAAAAGGATATTAACTCCTGCACCTATTATAAGCCCTCTTGCCCACCATGGAAATTTCCACCGGACAATACCGATAATAAAACCCATGATAGTTCTTGATAGAATAATTCCCCAAACACCAGCCGAGGTAATCTTATTAGTTATACCTGTTGCAAAAAGCCAGGTCACGACACCGTAAAAAAATCCCCACTCTGTGGCAGACTTTACCCGTTTCCACTGAATCATACCATTTCTCCTTTGCAGTAGAGAGATTTGTAATTTGATATTTGCGCTCTGGTTTTATGGGTACTATTTTTTCCTTCCGTTTTCTATGTATTTTTCAAGTAGAGGTCTGAATAACTCTATAGGTAACGGGAAAAGCGTTGTAGAATTGTTTTCTGAAGCCACTTCCACCAGAGTCTGTAAGAAACGAAGTTGAATAGCGGCAGGCTCTTTACCGAGTATTCCCGCAGCTTCGGCAAGTTTCTTAGAAGCCTGAAACTCACCTTCAGCATGGATAACCTTGGCTCTTCGTTCACGTTCAGCCTCTGCTTGACGAGCAATGGCTCTTTTCATTTCCTCGGGAAGATCAATGTGCTTCACTTCTACCAGCGACACTTTTATTCCCCAGGGATCAGTATGCTTATCTAATATTGTCTGAAGCTTGGCATTGATTTTTTCCCTTTCAGAGAGGAGTTCGTCTAACTCAAACTGTCCTAAAATTGATCTCAGTGTTGTTTGAGCAAGCTGAGAAGTAGCGTAGAGATAGTCCTGGACTTCCACAATAGCCCTGCCTGCATCCAAAACTCTGAAGTAGACTACTGCATTGACTTTTACAGAAACATTGTCCTTGGTAATAACATCTTGTGGCGGAACATCCATTGCCACTAACCTGAGACTCACCTTGACCATGCGGTCAACTATAGGAATCAATAGGATTAGACCAGGACCTTTGGCCTTAACAAGTCGACCCAACCGAAAGACAACTCCTCGTTCATATTCTCTGAGTACCCGAATAGCACTAGCTAAAATAAAAATACCAATAATGATAATAGTGATTAACCCTGCCATGATAACCTCCTTCTTTTCAATAAAATTAGTGATAACGGCTTAGCGTAACAAAAACATCTTTTTTGTCTGTATAAAACCTCCTGTTCTTATTTTGCATAGATAAATTCCACTCGACACACTCCTGCCAGAATCATCTCTTCCATTCCACCAAACAAAATATATACCCGCCGGCTTTACTCCATCGAATAACGTTCTTATCCTCTGCCCAAGAATATTGTAAACTGTCAATGTAACATGGGACTGCTTTGGCAAATCAAAACGGATAGTGGTTCTGGGATTGAAAGGATTAGGGTAGTTCTGAAATAAAAAGAAACGCGAAGGATAATTATTAATCGGTCCTGCCACATTAGTATATACTTCGCCTTGAAGTTGCCTCCCCTTCTCCATCCCATTTCCATTTTTATCAGCTAAATAGACATTCACCCAGTCAGGACGAGTTGGAAGCTTATCTTCTTCTACCAATTCACTCCACTCTTCATCAGTAAGGCGTTCAAAGTTATCCGTGATCTTTTCGTAGTAAGACATAACTGGTCCTACGAATGCCATAGGCTGAAAATCAGCAGAGGGCGCATTAGCCAAGAAAACACCCAGGTTTACTTTTCCAACTCCTACGTGCAACACTCGTCCTACCATATTCCCATCTTGATCGGTTGGTTGAGTATGAACATCAGCCACTGTATAATCCGATGGACCTGCATCGTACGGATTGTAGAAAAGCTCCGCATACCAACCTGAAAATGGTGGTCCACCACTTTCACCAGTAACGAATAACATCCTCTTTAAAAAATTCTCTTCTTCTACATTAAAAAGCTCACGATCTAATTCTTTCTGAGCAAGTGTTGTTAGTGTATCCATTATGCTTTTCAGACGGTCAAAATAGAAAGGATACGAAAGATATGTACCAGCCTTTTCGGCAAAGACTCCGATCTGTCGGTAAAAACCAGGATTGGGTTCCACAAAGCTGTGTGGGAAAGAACACATTGAGGCACCAGTGTAGGATTGTTTGGCATAAAGCAAATTGTCATGCCGCAGTTGTGCCCAGGAAGCAAGCTGACTATTGAGTTTTTCTTGATGCCAGGCAGCAGTTTTCATGAAAAAGGGAAAATTACCACTCTCTTCTGCTGGATTAAGCAAACGGATTGCCTGAAGCCAGCAGTTATAAAGAGACACTTGCCAAAAATTAGGATCATAAGCATCTACAAGATAGCAAAGAGCAGCAAGCTGGGTAGAGTAATGATAGGTATTCAACTCTTCTTCAAGAAGTTGGGCAGCATCATCATTTCCTAAGACAAACATAGCATCAAGAGGATCTGGCATAGGTCTCCAGATTTTTTGGTTATGGTAAATAATCTTATCATAAACAAGGTTAGAGAAAATGTAAGAATCCACAATGAAACGTTGTCCCATAAGCCTGAAAGATACTGGAAGAATTCCTGGTTCAGTACTGAACGGATCCATAATAAAAATACTCGAGAGAATTTTTTGCCCCGATTGAGAAGATTTTTTAAGCGCCTCTTGAAAAGCATTGTATGTATCATCATTTAAAAGACACCCGGCTTTTTCTATACCCAGTTTAGAAACTATTTCAGCAAGCTCGTTAGGAGTGAGATTATCACTTTCACCCACCATCAAAGAAAGAATTTCATCAATCTCGTTCAGTATAGATCGTGCACCAGACATATCTAACAACTCATTCAAAAGCACAGCTCCTAAATCCATCCGTAAAAGCTCTTCTTTGGACCATGGCTCCTCATAGGGATTTTCAGGCGGCTGTGTCAGTAAAAAATCAATACGTCCAAGCCACATCATGGCTTTGAAATAAGGAATAAGGGACCTTACCCATTTCTCTCCGTCCCAGAATTTATGAGTGTAGTGTCCCCTCGGTTTAAATTGACTAAAATCGAGCCTGCGATTCCTTTTAGAAAAAAGTGGCATTTCAACATATTGTTCCGCTTGAATAGCGTTCCATATACTATCCACAAAAGTCACTCTGGCAAAATGAGGATTTGTTTTCTCCCCGGCCAGAAGAGATTTGGCTATGGTAATGTACAAATCCACATCTTGTAAAGGTAAATTCATCTCCTGGATACTTTGGTATTCATTTAAAAGTTGTTGGAAAGTATTATAAAGTAAATCAAGAAACTGGGACAGCTTGGGTTTTAATTTTTCAATTTCTATATCCATCAAAATTTTATCGTAGGAAGAATGGAGTGCCTGGAGAATAACATCTGTGCTAATAAAAACAGGAAGATCTTTTCCATATATATCGTGGAAAGCTTGTCCAAAAGAAAAATAATTAAGACGTTCTGTCACCAAGAAGTGATGTTTTTTCAGAAGTTCCAGCTCATCATGAGTTAGGGTATATTTAATCCGAATCGAATCCATATAAGAAAAATGATCCAGTACAGTATCCACAAGGTTTTCAGTATAATATATGTTCCTCGGGGCAAACCGCGAAAGCAATTCTTCCGAGGAGAGATCCTCATTATCCATAAGATATTGATGATATTGGTCTAGATCAAAATTACTCTGTGGTATAGCAAAACTTGAGGACATGAAAAAAAATAAAAAAACCAGAAATCTACAATGGCGTTTCATTTTTCTACCCCCCAATAAAATAAGCATAAAAACCTCATTTTGCAACCCGCTTCACCTTAACCACCAACCCCTCCACTTTCACCACCTCCACTTTCTCTCCCTTTTTGATTTTCTCATCACTCACTGCCTTCCACACTTCACCATGAACAGAAACCTGACCTTCTAGATTGAGAGGCGTTATTGTTACTCCTATTTCTCCTATAAGACCCTGCTTACCTGTTGTTGCTTTCTTTGCCTGTATTCGGAGTGCCATCCCAACAGCAAAAATAAAGAATGCTGCCGTGGCTATCACCGCCGGTATTATAACACTCAGAGATACCTTTATCTCTGGTGAACGAAAAAGCATAAGAGATCCCAAAACCATGGACACAATACCTCCCATTGTTAATAATCCATAACTTGTAATTTTAATTTCCAGAAGGAAAAACACCAATGCCAACAATATAAGAAGAAGACCCGCAGCGTTTATGGTCAATACCTGGAATGCAAAAAAAGCTAAGATGAGAAAGATACCTCCTAAAACACCAGGAAAAACAGATCCGGGATTTGACAACTCAAAAAAGATACCGTAGATTCCGAGCATCATCAGAATGTAGGCAATATTAGGATCTGAAATTTTATCCAGAATTTTATAACGCCAGCTCATGGGATAACGTTTTATCTCAGCACCTTTCGTTTTTAAGATAGTTTTTTCTCCATTTAGTTGAACTGTTTTTTCATCGAGCTGCGTGAGAAGATCATCTAAATCTTTTGCAATAAAATTAATGACATTCTTTTTTAATGCTTCTTTCTCTGTTATTGAAACACTTTTCCGAACCACTTCTTCTGCCCATTTCACATTTCGTCCTCGTTTTATTGCAAGACCCTTGATGTGAGCTACTGCATCGTTTGTTACCTTTTCCATCATAACTTTGGACGAGTCCCGCGATCCCATGGTAACAGGATGCGCAGCACCAATATTGGTACTCGGCGCCATCGCCACAAAGTGTGCGGAATAGGAAATAAAAACACCGGCAGAAGCAGCTCGACCCCCACTTGGAGCAATATAAACTACAATAGGAACTTTTGCCGCTAGCATTTTTTTGTTGATTTTCCATGTTGCTTGCATTAAACCGCCGGGTGTGTCAAGTTGAAGAATCAGACATTCCGCACCATCATCTTCTGCTCTATCAATTGCATCATCAATATACTTGGCTGTCACAGGGGTTATTGGCCCATCAACCTCAATCAAATCTACATGCCTGGCCCAAAGGGAAACATTCTCAGAAAGTACCAGAAAAAAAATCCCCATCCACATTCTGCTAAGAATTTTCAATTTCATAATACATCCACCTCCAATAAAAACTACCGTCTCCGTAAAAGAGAAAACAGCAGTGTAAGTAGGATACTCAATAAGATACTGGTTGTAAGTGGAAAATAAAAGCTAAAATTTTTTTTATGAATATGAATGTCACCGGGCAGTCTGCCCAAAAACGGAATATGATGACCATAAATAAGAATTAAACCCAGAATAACAAGAAATAAACCAAGCAAAAGAATCATTTTCCCAAATGGTTCCATTTTCCTCCTCTACTTTTTAAAAAACAGAACAGCCAGTGTTTCTCTGAAGGAATGCAGTTCCCTGATTTTCTCTATACCTCTCTTATTATACTCCCGGATTCTTTTGCTGTTGCACTCTTTGAAAAACAACGTCGGTTCTTCTTCCTTACCTTGAATGTAAGATGTTATACTTTTTACAGATATCCAAGACTTCAGGAATGGGAAGAGCTTTTATCTTGTGTCCCTTCCGTCCAATCATATCAGTGGCTTGAAAAAGAGAATTATAAACAGCCTCTTCGGTTGCTTCCACAACAGCTAAAAATAGAGGAGACATTCTATCATTTCTGACTTCTTTCAGGGATAAAACTCGCTTGTCAGAATGGTAGTTAATCCGGCAATCGGGATTGGTAGAGAACGCAATAACATAATCACCACTTCCATTACTCGAAAAACCTCCACATCTGGCCAGACCAAGAACTGCGCGTACAGCAAGCCTTTTCAAATTGCGATGAAGAAGAGGCGCATCCGTTGCAACAACAATCATACAGGAACCTGAATCTTGATTGGCAATTTTTCCTTTCAGATAGTATCTTCCCAGTTCTATACCAACTGGTGCCCCATTTATTCTTAAAATTCCGCCAAAGTTGGTTTGAACCAGAACCCCCACTGTCCATCCCCCCAAATTTTCAGGAAGCTTCCTGGAAGCAGTACCTATTCCTCCTTTAAAACCAAGACAGATAGTTCCTGTCCCGGCACCAACACACCCTTCTTCTACAGGTCCTGATTTTGCCTGATGAATTGCGGAAAGTACATCTTTTTCCTTAACGTGACTTCCACGAATATCATTCAACCATCCATCATTGGTTTCACCAACCAGACCATTAACTGAACGAACATCTTCATTCCCGGGAAGATTCAGAGTATACTTAACCACAGCTCCCAATGCCACTGAGACACTTAATGTATTAGTCAGAACTATAGGTGTTTCAATATTTCCCAGCTCCTCTACCTGAGTATAACCAGTAAGCTTGCCAAATCCATTACCAACATAAATAGCTCCAGGTACTTTTTCTTGGAAAATATTTCCCCCATGAGGAAGAATTGCTGTTACACCTGTTCGGATTGAATCTCCTTTAATAAGAGTTGTGTGTCCTACAAGAACACCTTTAACATCTGTTATACTGTTCCATTTACCTGTAGGAAGAATCCCAATCTTCAAGCCAAAATCACGTACTCTTCCACGGTTCTGAGCAGAGAGCATTGTTTGTCCCAAAAACAAAAGAATAACAACTACAAAAAACTGTTGACTAAAAAATAAATTTAATTTTTTTCTTGACATTTATCCCTAAATTCTCCAAATTAAAAACAGCAGATGGATGAATATTATCCCTGCAATGTTAGTCTGTCGAAACTATAAAGAGCCATCACCAATAAAAAGGGAGCTCGTCTCTGGCGTGTATTACAAGCCTCCATAGAGTGGAAGTAAAAAGCGTTCAGGAGGGCACCCACCGTGTCTATCACGGTTCTTTATAGACGAGGCTAAGTTGCAGGGATTTTTTTGTCTCCATACTTACACCATTGTTGTAAAATCTCTATCCAGACTTCGATATTGTATAGCCTCACTTAAAAATTCTGGACGGATATTCTCGGCCCCTTCCAGATCTGCAATTGTTCTTGCAACTTTTAGAATACGATCGTAAGCACGAGCCGAAAGCCCTAAACGATTGATAGCCACATTCAGAAGTTTATCTCCCTCTTCGTCAATAGCACAATAACGGCGGATTTCTTTGGGTCCCATATGAGCGTTGCAATAAACCCCCTTTCTGCCACAAAATCGTTCAATTTGAATTTTCCGTGCTCTCTTCACCCGCTCACGAATCTCCAGTGAGGATTCACCAGTTACTTTACCAGAAAGTTCACGATACTCAACTGCAGGTACTTCCACGTGGATATCAATTCTGTCTAACAACGGACCCGAAACTTTGGAACGATACCTTTGAATTTGCGGAATAGTACAGGAACACTCGTGTGTGGGACTTCCAAAATAACCACATGGGCAGGGATTCATTGCTGCAACTAACATAAAATTAGCAGGGTACGTTATCGAAAGAGCTGCCCGGGAAATTGTAACTTTTCCGTCTTCCATGGGCTGACGCATTACTTCTAACACGTTTTTGCGAAATTCTGGCAGTTCATCGAGAAAAAGAACACCGTGGTGAGCCAAACTTACTTCGCCAGGTCTGGGAACATGCCCTCCTCCAATGAGACCCGCATCAGAAATTGTATGGTGAGGCGATCGAAACGGACGAGTGGCAATAAGAGCAGTATCTGGGGGCAAATAGCCTGCTACAGAATGTATCTTTGTTGTTTCTAAGGCTTCATCCAGAGTAAGTTCTGGTAAAATCGTGGGGATTCTTTTGGCTAGCATTGTTTTGCCCGAACCTGGCGGACCAATCATTAAAACATTATGTCCTCCGGCAGCAGCCACTTCAAGTGCTCTCTTTACATGTTCCTGTCCCTTGACATCCTGAAAATCTACCAAATAATGACTGCTGTGCGAGAAAATTTCATTCATGTCAACGGTGAAAGCTTCTTTTGTTGTCCCATCTTCAATAATTTCCACCGCCTCCTGAAGTGATGTCACAGGGAAAACATCCAGTCCCTGCACCATAGCAGCTTCTTTTGCATTCTCCTTAGGAAGCAAAATCCGTTTAATACGGTGTTCTTTAACGGCAACAGAAATTGGGAGACCTCCTCGAATAGCTCGGACTCTACCGTCCAGAGCAAGCTCGCCTAAAATTACAGTATCTAAGAGTTTTTCCTGAGATACCTGACCACTGGCCACTAAAATGCCAATTGCCATTGGCAAATCAAAAGCAGATCCCTCTTTCCGAACATCAGCCGGCGCAAGATTAACAGTAACTCGTTTTCTTGGGAACCAAAAACCAGCATTCTTTATTGCTGCATTGACACGCTCTTTGGATTCTTTGACTGCACCCTCGGGAAGTCCTACTGTGGCAAAATAAGGCAGCCCACCTTCAAGATGAGATTCTACTTCAACAATATATCCTTCTATTCCAAGAACACCTGCACTGAGAACTTTTGAAAACATAACAGTTTCTTTGAAAAATTGTCTAACTAATTATAACAAAGTATATACAAATATTTGCAAAGAATCAAGGAAATTTTTCTATTCTCCCCCCGCATGTTTTACAAGTTTTTCTACAGCAGGAATAATCATAAGTTGGGTTTCGCCCTTAGGGAACCAGGCTTTTTTCAGAATTTCCAATTTCTCATGAACCCATTTTTTATCAGCCTGTTGACCATTTTCTATGTAATCAAGGGATTCAAGACCAATCAGTGAAACCATCCGAAGATCTTGCGAAAGCGGTTTAATTTCCCAAAGGATAGGAGACCTGCTGATAATCTTAATTAAATGAGAATGATTGCCTTCCCATAAGTGGAACCAGTTTTTGATAGATTCCAGCTTAGTACTATCACTTTGATTTCTGGATAAATAATCTTCAACTAGATTCCTGAAATCTCTGGCCACTTTAGCGTCTGGTCTTGCAGCATCCACAACACGGGTTAACGGAGAATAGAATGTATATTTTATAGTAGCACCGCGGGAATAATTTTTGACAGGTTCAATAACATCAACCAACGTTTTCAAAGGAGTAATATCAGCGTTGTTCGTCAGACGGCGTAACATCATTTCGTAGTTTTTTTTGTGTGTAAGTCCCAATTCCTCTAAATGAAAACTCACTACTTCAAGACGTTTATACATATCATCTATATCCTTAACATGTCCTGAAGACCATAAGCGTTCTGCTATAGCGGCAGTACGGGGCCAAATTCTGGAATCAATAGTTTCGGGTGAGATAAACTCGGCCCACATTGTCGCCTCACCGCCTAAAACAAACTTCTTTTCCTCATCAGTTAATTTAGAATCTTCCGGGACTGGATCATTGAGATAATGAACAGAGGCAGGTTTAATCAGATCGATATAATAACCATTTGACAATATGGTTTGATAACCCATAGTTGCTGCCTTAACAAGTGGTTCTCTGCCGCGCCACGCTTGAATCACAATATTTTTCGGCAGATTTGGCTGAAGAATTTCATCCCAACCAATCATCTTTTTACCGTATTTTCCCAGAATTTTCAGGATACGCTTATTAAAATATCTTTGCAATTCGTGATTGTTTTTGATATTATTAGCTTTCATAAAAGCCTGAATTTTAGGATTTTCATTCCACTGTTTTCCATTTACTTCATCACCACCAATATGAAAATACTCATCAGGAAAAAGTTTAGTCATTTCTTTTAAGAAATTATCAAGAAACTGATAAGTTTCTTCACGAGTGGGGTCCATAATAGGGTACAAAACACCCCATTTTCTTATGATATGATATGGTCCAGGCCCACTGGCTAATTCTGGATAGCCTACAAACCAGCTCGTTGAATGTCCAGGCATATCAAATTCCGGGACCACCCGGATTCCACGGTCAGCAGCATAAGCTATTATGTCTTTGATTTGATCTTGCGTGTAATAAAGACCATCCGAGCCCATCTGGTGTAATTTCGGGTAGGTTTTACATTCCACACGAAATCCCTGATCCTCACTCAAGTGCCAGTGGAAAACATTTAATTTAACAGCAGCCATTCCATCAAGGTTGCGTTTTATTACCTCGACTGGCATAAAATGACGGCAGACATCAATAAGAAGGCCTCTCCATGGAAACCTTGGCCAATCTTCTATCTTCACTGCGGGAATATAATAACCGGTTTCATCTGCCTGAAGCAGCTGTAAAAAAATTTCAAGCCCACGAAGCACACCAATATCCGTTTCCGCTGTCAAACGAATATGTTTGGGAGAAACAGCTAAACTATAGGATTCATCCTCACGCAGAACGAGCTCGCCAGGCCGTTTAGCTTGAATAATAAAATTAGCCGAGGTATCTCTTGTGTCAGGTGTAATATAAGCCTGCGGGAAAAATAAACCTGTCCTGCCGGAAAGTCTTCTAAGGATTCTGGTAGCAGCCCTACAAAGCCTTTCTGTAGGTTTCCCGCAAACTGAAACTGTAAACGATGCATTAAGTCTAAATTTACCATTCTCATAAATAACTTTCTGAGGCATTGGCATTAAAGGTAGCTCTTTTGAGGATTTTTCAGCCTTTAACTGAAAAACAGAAACAAACATCACCAGAGCAAAAACAATAAATAAACAAGATCGATCCATGGATATACCTCCCTGTTTGTTTTTTCTCAATGTCTATTAAGTGTACACAAATATAAAAAAAGAATCAAGTAAAATTTCTCTTGGAAATTTTTTACTTTTGTGATACATTTAATGAAGTAATCTTTTTTGTAAGGAGTGAACCTTGTCCAATAAAAAAATTCTATTTATCACATTGCTAAGTGCAATTTTGATCGTTTTGATCGTGGGATGTGCTTCTCAGCAGGATTTCGTATCTCACCAAACAAAAGTTTACAAAGAGCCAAACCCTCTGGCAATAAACCATTTTATTGATGGAGTAATTTCTGACATAAACCAGAATTTTGCAGCGGCTCTTCTTTCTTACCAGGAAGCACTGCTTTACGACTCCACTTCTTCTGGTATCTACTTAGCCATTGGAAAAGACTATCTGCGGTTAGGGAAAACAGAAAGTGCGTTAATTTCCCTAAAACGAAGCCTTAGACTAAATCCCAGAGAAATTGAAGCAAGAGAACTTATTGCTAAAATCTATCTCCATCAAAGGAAATGGAAATTGGCTGAAAAAACCAACATGGAGATTCTATCTCAGGACAGCACCAGGATTGAATCTTATTATAATCTGGCACTTATATATCTTCAGCGGAACGAGGGGGAAAAAGCTGCAAAAATGTACCGCCACATTCTTTCTTTACAACAGGTACCTGATCCTCAGATTCTTTTAGGATTGGGGGAGCTTTACATGAATCTGGAGCATTTCAAAAAAGCCGCTGATGTATATCACCAATTAATTAACCTCAATCCTAATGAAGGTTTTGGATACTACGGACTTGGTACAGCTATAGAAGCTATGGGTGACACAGCGCGTGCTGTTGAAAATTATTCCAGAGCTCTTCAGCTTACCCCAAATTTGTTAGAAGCTAGAGATCGCCTCAGTCAGATATATCTCGCCAGACATGAATGGAATAAAGCACTTCATATTTACCTTGAAGCTGTAAAGAAAGACTCCACAGATATTCCAAGTTGGCTAGAAATAGCTGATATTTACCAGACAAAAAAGGACACAACTTCAGCACTTAAAACACTTGATCAAATCAAACATCGCTTTCCAAAAGATTGGCGAGCTTATTTAAATAAAGGACGTATTCTACTAGATCAACAGAAATTCGCTCTGGCTTGCTCCGAATTTAAGAAAGTTGTTAAGCTCGCTCCTAAAATTGCCTGGGGCTGGCTTTTCACCGGAATTTCCCTGGTACATCTCGACAGCCTGAAACAGTCTCAACCTTATCTAAAAAAAGCTCTGGAAATAGCACCAAACGATCCACTGGGGAATTATTATCTGGGATCGGTTTTTTCTCAACTAAATCAACCAGGGAATGCCATTCCATATTTAAAAACTGCTCTAAAAGTTAGACCAAATTGGGTATCTGCCCTGGGAGCACTTGCCAACGCATATGACAATCTAAAAGAATACACAATTGCTGACAGTCTTTTTCAAACTGCACTTCGCCTGGCGCCAGAGAATGCTCTTATTCTGAACAATTACGGCTACAGTCTTGCTGAACAGGGTATCAAACTGGAAGAAGCCATGAAAATGGTGGAAAAGGCCTTAAAAAAAGAACCCAAAAATGGTGCCTACTTAGATACAATGGGATGGATATACTTCAAAATGGGTCAATATCAAAAGGCATTAGAATATATAGAAAAAGCTTCATTACTAAGAGGAAACAGCGCAGAAGTGATTAAACATCTGGGGGATGTATACGAAAAACTTGGAATGAAAGAAAAAGCAAGAAATGCATGGGAAAAAGCTTTAAAGCTGGACAAAAACAACCAGGAAATTTTGAAAAAGCTACACCGTCAAATCAAAGACTGAAATAGTTCTGTGCTATGATTATGTTTTTGAACTTTTGTAAAAATGGAAATAACCAATATCCTCCTAAAATTCTGAATAGTACACCCCGGATAATAAAAATGAAATCTGGTTGGAAGAAAACCTTTTTTTGCTTACTCGCTGCAACTGTAGTATTTGCCAATTGTACAACGCCATTCCGTTCACGAAAACCACTTCCAGAAATTTCACCTGATCTTCTGATATCTGGAATCCGTCAGCACGCCGCCCGACTTAAAACTTTTCAGGGACGAGCAAGATTAACATTTGTCTCCCCAAAGGGCTCCTTTGGAGGGTCACTAAAAATTTCTGTAAAAAATCCGGATTCTCTCTGGATAAAAGTAGAAGGCCCCCTCGGCATTGACTTGCTGACAGGCCGTCTCGGAGGTGGTCAGGCTTTATTTTACAATCCATGGGAAAATATCGCCTATAAAGGATCAATCAAAGAAATTCAAAAAAATGGCATACTGCCATTTGATATGGATTTATCAAATCTTATGCACGGGGTAATTGGACTTCTCGTACCTGATGAAAAAATGCTGGATTCCCTGGACTATTTTTTTACCAGAGGGAATAAATATATTCTGGACATTGGAAATAAAGAAAAGGTATGGGTTGAACCAGTGGGCCCCGTAGTAAGTCGCTGGGAAATGAAAAACACTGACGGAAAAATCCTATGGAGCTGGGAGGGAAAAGAATTTAAAGAAAAGAAAGGAATTTGTCTTCCCCGGATTATCAAAATCACCCATTACCAGTTCAGAGAACAAATTACGCTTTTTTACGAAACCGTTAAAACAAATCAATCTATGAAAAACGGATGGTCCAATATACGTATTCCAGAAGGAGTTGATACTATTGAACTTTGAACTTAACTCAAAAAATAAAAGAGGAATACTTCTTTCAGTTGTAGTACCGCTTTACAATGAAGCAGAGTCGATTCCTGAACTTTACTCCCAAATCTGTGCGGTATGTGAGAAGAATAAAACTCCTTTTGAAATTATATACGTGGATGATGGTTCTACAGATAATTCTTTTAATATCCTTAAAGAAATTCACAAAAAAGATCCTCGGACCAAGATTATCCAGTTCCGTAAAAATTTTGGTAAATCAGAGGCTCTGGCTGCTGGTTTCCTTGCAGCTGCTGGTGAGATGGTCGTAACAATGGATGCAGATTTACAGGACGATCCGGCAGAAATCCCAGAGTTAATAAAAAAACTAAACCAGGGATATGATCTTGTTTCAGGCTGGAAAAAGAAAAGAAAAGATCCACTTTCAAAAAAAATCCCGTCCCGACTTTTCAACTTTGTTACATCTCTTATGACAGGAATTCGAATACATGATTTTAACTGTGGATTAAAAATCTACAGACAGGAAGTTGTGAAATCTGTAGATGTTTACGGAGAGCTCCACAGGTACATACCTGCCCTGGCAAAATTGAAAGGATTCAGGGTAGGAGAAATTCCTGTAAATCACAGACCGCGAAAGTACGGTAAAAGCAAGTACGGCTTTTCACGTTTCTTTAACGGCTTTTTTGATCTTATAACCGTTATGTTCCTCAGTAAGTACATGAAACGTCCTCTCCACCTCTTTGGACTCATGGGGCTATTTTTCACTTTAATAGGAACCGGGATTACAATATATCTCATAATACTAAGAATTACGAAAACAGCTTACCTCAGTAATCGTCCATTATTGTTTATTGGAGTGTTGCTTGTGATTGTCGGTATTCAGTTTACATCTATTGGTCTATTGGGAGAAATGCTCACCCGGTCCCACACTTCAAATCGTACCTACTCTATCAGACATTATCTGGGAGGATAGCGTGCATATTGTACTCGTAGGTACAGCCTATCCACTCCGCGGCGGAATTGCTCATTACATTGCCCTTCTCTATAAAAAACTAATAGCACAGGGACACAGAGTAGAAGTGCTTTCTTTCAAAAGACAATATCCTTCTTTTTTATTTCCGGGATTAACCCAAAAAGACAAAGGCAAAGAACTTATTCCAATCGATTCTGTTCCACTGCTGGATTCAATTAATCCTCTAACATGGATAAAGAGTTTTTTCTGGCTGAAAAATATAAAACCTGACATAATTCTCTTTAAATACTGGATGCCTTTTTTTGCTCCATGCTACGCCACCATTGCTTCCATGGCCAGATATCTACTCAGAGTACAAGTACTTTATATATGCGATAATATTGTACCTCATGAAAAAAAACCGGGAGATAAACTACTTTCCAAGATTGGACTGAAGTTTGTTGACTCTTTTATTGTTCAATCGAAAACTGTACTGAAAGATCTTCTCACATTCCGGCCGGATGCTGTCTATCGTGAAATTCCCCACCCTGTCTATGAAATATTTCCCCCGCCAATACCAAAAAAAGAAGCAAGAAAAAAATTAAAAATCATTGAGGATAATGTAATTCTTTATTTTGGATATATTAGAGCCTATAAGGGATTACGTTATCTTATCCAGGCTATGCCTATAATTCTAAAAAATATTTCCGCAAAGCTCCTAATCTGTGGAGAGTTTTATGAAGGACAAAAAGAAACATTGAATCTAATCCGCAAACTCAATCTGAAAAATGCAGTTATAGTTTACGATAATTTCATTCCTAACGAAGAAGTGAACCTTTATTTTTCTGCTACTGATCTTGTAGCACTGCCGTATGTTTCTGCCACTCAGAGCGGTATTGTTCAGATTGCTTATTATTATAATAGACCTGTGGTGGCAACCAATGTTGGTGGTTTACCAGAAGTAATTATAAACGGAAAAACAGGATATGTGGTCCCACCGCAAGACCCGGAAGCACTTGCAGATAGTATCGTGAAATTTTACAGAGAGAAAAAAGAAAAAGCTTTTGCAGAAAACATTGAAATGGAAAAGAAAAAATATTCCTGGGATCGCATGATCAGAGCAATTGAAGAACTTGGAGGAATGAGCGCTCATGGTAATTAAAAATAACTGTCTCCATTTCCGTGGGGATATACCATGCAAACCGCATAAAGAATCAGGTGTTCACTGTGAGAATTGCCCCTATTTTAAACCAATAGAGAAAAGAATCATAATTATAAAACTTGGAGCAATAGGAGATGTTATAAGAACAACTCCTCTCCTGGTAAAATTACGGGAAGAGAATAAGGATACAGAGATATCATGGTTAACTTATTCCCCGGATATTCTATCACCCAAATGGGTAAATAATATACTCGACGTGTCTATCGAAAATATTGAGTGGTTAAAAAATAACGAATTCGACTGGTTAATCAATCTCGATAAAGATAAGCTAGCTATTTCATTGGCAAAAACTATCCGGGCAAAGAAAAAGTCTGGCTTTACAATGGATGAGTTCGGGAAATGCATGCCATTTGGAAACAAGGCAGAGAAACACAAGTGGCTGACAGGACTCTGGGATGACATAAGTAAAATGAATCAAAAAAACTATATGGAAGAAGTTTTTGAGATTTGCGGATATAAATTTGAGAAAGAAGAATACATTTTAGAAGATACCTTTACTGGTAAAGTGGATTGGGATATTAATCATTCTAAAAAAGTAATTGGACTGAATACCGGATGTGGAGGCCGGTGGAAATCAAGACTCTGGCCTGAGGAATACTGGATTGAACTTGCACAAAATCTTATACAGAAAGAATATGAAGTTGTTTTGCTAGGTGGAAAACAGGAGAACGAAAAAAATAAAAGAATAGCAAAAAAGAGCGGTGCAAAGTATTTCGGGCATTTTGATTTAAAAACATTTATCAATCTTGTAAACAATGTAGATTTAGTAGTCACTGCAGTAACAATGACAATGCATCTTGCAATTGGCCTGAAGAAAAAATTAGTTTTGTTCAATAACATCTTTAACAGAAATGAATTTTATTTATATAACCGCGGAGTTATCTTAGAACCTGAAATGGAATGCGAGTGTTACTATTCTCCAGAATGTAAGAATGAATGCATGCGTTCCATAAAAGTAAGAACAGTCTTTGATAATATTACGATGCTTCTACAACAGCTCGACGATTAGATGAAAAAAGTTCTTGTTATATCATATTATTTCCCCCCTTCAGGCGGAGCGGGCGTTCACAGAATACTTAAATTTGTAAAGTACCTTCCTGAGTTTGGATGGCAGCCTTTTGTTCTTACTGTGAACGAAGAAGCGGATTTTCCTGCAAGGGATGTTTCACTTTTAAAAGAAGTTCCTGAGAATATAGAAATCTTTCGAACAAAAATCTTTGAACCGTATAATCTTTATCGAAAAATTACAGGCAGGGGAAAAGATGAACCAACAGATATTGCCAGTCTTACAAAAGAAGCAAAAAAATCACTGACAGATAAATTCTCGGAGTGGATAAGAGCCACCTTCTTTATCCCTGATGCCAGATGTTTCTGGAAAATACCAGCAGTTAAACAGGCAACAAAAATTATAAAAGAGAGAGATATTAATCTTATTTTTTCTACAGCTCCTCCATACACATGTCACCTTATTGGTAAAACTCTAAAGAAAAAAACAGGCCTCCCCTGGATAGCTGATTTTAGAGACTCATGGGTAGGCTGGCTCTCCACTCCAAAAAGATGGTTTTTACCTCACGTGATCGATAGTTATTTTGAACGATCTGTTCTGGAAAGAGCAGACAAAATTATTGCTGTATCTAATGGTGTAAAAAAAGATCTATTATCCAGAAATCCGCACATAGATTTAAAAAAATGGTGGATAATTCCCAATGGTTTTGACGAAGAAGATTTCAAGAATGTGGACAGGAAATCTTCGGGTGATAAGTTCATTCTCACATACACAGGATCTCTTTACGGCAACAGGAACCCTCGAATGATGCTGAAAGCACTCAAAGAACTTTTTGACGATTACCCTTCAGTTCGTAATAAATTAAAAGTGAGGTTTGTTGGTCGCGTAGATCCAGCATTTCTGAATGACTTTAAAAAATTTAGTGATGTAGTGGAACATATACCTTATGTACCACACAGAGAAAGCATTCGCTATATGCTGAATTCTTCTGTCCTTCTTCTCATTATTGATGCTGCACCAGTGAATCAAGGAATTCTAACAGGAAAATTGTTCGAATATATTGGTGCTCAGAAACCCATTTTAGCACTTGCTCCGGAAGGGGAAGCTGCTAACTTAATAAGAAAACTTAACATAGGAAAAGTGGTCCCACCTGCTAATGTAACAGAAATAAAAAAGATACTTTTTGATTATTTTACACAGTGGCAAAATAATAAACTTTCTCTAAAAATCAGTAGAAAGAGTATCCAGCATCTGGAGAGAAAATCTCTTACTAAAGATCTTGTAAAGATTTTTGATGAGATAATACGAATTTATTGAAACAGAGAAGAATAATGAGAATAGCAATTGTTAGTCCGGATTACCCTTGCGAGCGTTCCAATGCTTTTGCATTTGTGCATGCAAGATCAAAGTTGTACAGAGAATATGGTAATCAAGTTGAAGTTTTTGTTGCCAACAAATCAGAAGAAGATTATAGCTTTGAAGGAATTAAAATTCACAAACTTAATCGAAATAGATTTGTGTCAAGGATTGATGAATATAAACCTGATGTTGTTGCAGTCCATTATCCGACTTATAAAACTATTCCACTGGTAAAAAAATTAAACTATCCACTGGTAGTCTGGATTCATGGACACGAAATATTATGGACATTCAGTGTAATGTCCTCTAAAAACGTATTTAACTGGATAAAAAAAAGAATCCTGCTGCTGCCCAGAGAAACTTACCAGATACTCAGACTTCGTAAATTTCTGAAACAAGTGAACTATTGTGTTTTTGTCTCAAACTGGCTCTTAAACGCGGCCAAAAAACATGCTGTCACTAATTTCAAAAATGGGGTCGTTATTCCTAATCCTGTGGATACAAAACTTTTTAATTACAGGCTGCCTAAAAATCGACAGAATGGGCTTTCAGTAAGAAGTCTGGAAAGATCTATTTACGGATTGGATATTGCTATAAAAGCATTTTCACAATTTGATAAAGCAAATCTCACAATTTATGGCAAGGGGCGTTTTTACAAGAAATATTCTAAGATGATCTTAAAGTTTCGATCCAATGTAGTGCTGAAACCTTATTATATAGAACATAATAAGCTGCCAGAATTGTATCACCAATATAGTTTTTTTGTAGCACCGAGCCGCCGTGAAACACAGGGACTGGCTATGTGTGAGGCAATGGCCTGTGGTCTCCCAGTAATAGCTACGAATGTGGGAGGAATTCCAGAATTTGTCAGAGATGGTATTGACGGCTTTCTTGTACCTCCTAACAATCCAGAAAAAATAAGGAAGGCAGTGTTAAAATTAATTTCCGATGAGAGTAAATTTTTGGAAATGTCTAAGAATGCACGCGAGGGAATAAAAAAAACTTGTGGTTCAGAGAACATTACTAAACGAGAGCTTGCTCTTTTACAAAGTGCAGCAGAAAAAAATAGATGACTATCTACTGCCTCTTGACAAAGCAACATTTTTTTTGCAAATTGGAAATTGATGTAGAATATTTATATCTGGAGAAAGTAAAAACCAATGAACCAGAAACCGATTTTTATTTTAGGAATGCATAAATCGGGGACAAGTTTACTCCGCAGTCTGTTCAACGGCCATTCTCAGCTTTATACAATACCCATTGAAAGCCATTATTTCCAAAACATGAAATACTGGGTTGATAATGAATACAGGTTTCAACAGCCCGAAAAATTAACCAGAGATGAAATTGTCCAGAGTTTTTGTCAATGGATACATATTTGCAATACCTCAGAAGATCAATTTGGAGACTCAATAGCTAGAGGTTTATTTGATGAGCAAAAATTTAGAGATTACTTTTCTTCGATTCGGAAGGACTATGACGATAAAAAAAGAATCGAAATCTATTTTGAAGCAATTCATTACTCGGTAACAGGCAAGAAACTCTCCAATAGAATACGCATTGTTGAAAAATCAGTTGAAAACACAGAATTCGCCGAAGAACTCTCTATGCTTTTCCCAGAAGCCAGATTTATCCACATTATCAGAAATCCCTATGCAAACATGGTTTCATTAAGAAAATACAAAAGTATTGATTTTGGTTTTCCAATTATGAGAAGAGTCATAAGAACGTTTTACAACAACTACTATTATTTATACAGAAACCAGAGAACAATAAAAAATTATTATGTTCTCCAGTATGAAAATCTGGTAAGTAATCCCAGAAAAGAGCTTCAACAAATCTGTAATTTTTTAGATATTAAATTTGAAGAAACACTACTTGTACCATCATATCAGGGGGAACCATGGGAAGGCAACAGCACAACAGGTAAACAGTTTTCAGGAATTGATAGTTCTAATCTCGACAATTGGAAAACAGAGATTACCCCTATGGAAATAGAATATATTAATCATTTATTCCCATTTGTTTTAAAAGATTACGGCTACAATTTTTTTGAGAATAAAAAATCCTTCTGGAGATGGGCAAAAGGAGAAAATATAAAACGGTACTTATCTAACCGTCTATATAAATTTTTTTTGTTGGAATGGTAATTATCCAATTAGACGCTTCTTGATATTTTTTAGAATCATCAAATCATCTTTATTTAGTGTCCGAAAAACGATGAGGTTTGCACTATAAACCAAACATATAATCAAAAGAATGCCAAGTAATGTCCAGGCTTGTCCCGGATTTGGGCTATAGTGATTAAGAAGAAAATAATAAATTATCCCTGTTATACTTCCAGCAATGAGTAACCTTAAATATTGTAAATTGAAGGGATGTGTTCTAGAATAGTAATAAACTTCAACAAGTGTAATAAACCGATAAATAACGAAGCTTGTTGCAGTTGCTGCTGCTGCACCAATAAGTCCAAAACGAGGTATGAGAAGAAGATTCAAACTAACATTCAATATGTAGATAATTATTGTATTAATCATGACTGTTTTGGTTTTTCCTATAGTGGTTAAATATGAACTTGTGGGACCCAGAAGAAGGGGCAGGAAATAACCCAAGGTCAATATCTGTAAAGGTTGAGCCGCTTCGAGATACCTGGAACCAAACAGCATATTTAAAAAATGTTCCGGACTTAGCATAACAACAAAAAACAAGGGCATGGTTGCAGCAATTGTCCAGCGTGTAATTATTTTGTAAAGGTCTCTAATTTCTACCCATCTATCCTGAGATATAAGTTCTGTAAATAACGGGATAAAAATAGGTATGAATGCTCTGGCAAAAATAGGAATCAATTCTCCAAGAGGAACAGCTGCGTTGTAGAGACCTACTGTAAGGGTATTTTTAAAAAATCCCAGCATAATAATATCGGTTCGCGGAAGAAGAATCCAGAGAAGGCTACTCAAAACTAAAGGCCATGAAAATGTAAGAAGTTTTTTGGTTGTTGCATTAAATAAATTTGGAATACGGAATACTCCGTTTAAGTGATTTCTGCATGAAAAAAGATAAATTACGCCGGCAATAATATAACTAATTAAATACGCCAAAGCTGCATGTGTTGGTATAGGCTGGTATAGCTTCAAAAAAATGACTATTAATAATAAAGTAACACTAAACCGAAAAATATCATGGATAATTGTATATGTCCGGACTCTTTGAAAACCTAAAAGAATCGCTCCCATCAGTTGTTCAAGTGCCAGGAAAGGAATTACAAGAGCAAATAATGCTAAAACAGATACAAGGGTTATATCATGAAAAACATTAGTGGAGAGCCAGCCCTTTGTACTCCAGATAATAAGTACCAGTAAAATCGCAGCAGGAAGGGAGATCCATAAACCAGAATGTATTGTCTTAATAACATTTTTGTTATCATTTCTTGCGCGGTAAAATGCAATTTGTCTGGTCAAAGCTGTTGGTAAGCCCAATAAACCTATAACAGTTATAATGGTAATAAGAGATTGAACAATCCCAATTTGACCAAAGCCCTGGGTAGTCAAAGACCTTGCCATTACCATCCGTATTGCATAGCCGAAAAGGCGAGAAACGAACATTCCCAGGATTGTAATTCCTGCTCCTCTGGCAACACGGCGTATCAGACGATCACGTTCAAGAGTACGGGATATATTATCAGTCATATTATAATACTCATAGGTATATTTCTGATTATTGGGAAGACTTTCAAAATTTTGATCTTTCAAGAAAATACGAAATTCATTCAAACAACGCAATAAATAAAAATTTGTATTCAAACTTGAGATGTAATAAAAAGTTGATTTACCGACTTTCATCCTACTGCTAAGTTTTAAAGAAGAAGGAGAAAAAACATGTCAAAGCGTTCAAAAAAGACGAAGAAAAAAAGAGTATCAACTGTTGAACAATCCACGGTAAAACCATTCAAAATACCTCTTTGGACTCACCACCCTGACTGGACAGCCATCGGGATTCTCTTTGTTCTTCTAATAATCTTTTTCAATTCCGTAATGTTTACCAACAAAACGCTTTTACCTCCAGATGCAATTGCTTCGAGAAGCTTTGGACCTTTTATTCATGATGCATTGAAGAGAGGAATTTATCCTTTGTGGAATCCTTATATCTTTGGTGGAATGCCTTCTTTTGCCAGCCTTTCCAGTGCCCCTTACATGGATGTTATAGGAATGATAATTTACGGAATTATCTGGATTTTTAAATTAGTTATTCCCCTGACAGATTTTACAAGAATCTTTGTAAATTATTTATTGTTTGGAGGTTTTGTTTACCTACTGCTTAGGACAAAAAAACTTTTACCAAGTGTAGCCCTTTTTTCCAGTATAGCCATGATCTTTATGCCCCAGGTAATTGCCTATGCAGCGTTTGGTCACAACACAAAGCTTGGTTCAGCAGTTTTAATTCCTCTGCTTTTTCTACTGGTAGACCGCCTTCTGGAGAAACAAAATCTTCTCTTTTTCAGCTTAACAGGTCTGGCCGTAGGCCTTCAACTTTTGAGAGCCCATGTGCAGATATGTTTTTATACAGAATTTATGATTGGGATATACTTTATATATTGGATTATTTTGGAACTTAAAGACAAAAAGAATTGGGGAAGAATACTTCGAGGGACAGGTCTCTTGATAGGAGCCCTTGTGACGGGAGTTCTTGTTTCTGCAGTACTCAATTTATCTGTCTGGGAGTATTCTCACTATTCCATCAGAGGAACTGCTGGGGGACTGGCCTACCATTATGCAACAAATTGGTCTTTTCCTCCATCGGAAATTCTAACTTATTTTATTCCTTCTTTCATGGGTTTTGGGGGACAAACTTACTGGGGACCAATGCCGTTTACAGATTTTCCTCTATACTTTGGCCTTATTACTTTTCTAATGGCAGGATTGGCTTTAATCCTTAAGCGGAATAGGACTACCTGGTTCTTTACCATCTTGGCAATTATAACACTTATAATATCCTTTGGCAAATACTTTCCACTTTTTTATGGACCAATGTTTAAGTTTTTCCCATTTTTTAACAAATTCCGTGCTCCTAAAATGATTCAGATCCTCTTCGAATTCTCCATGGTGGTCTTAGCTGCATACGGACTTCAGGGAATAATAGACTCCTGTACTAATATAAAAGACACCGAGTTTAAAAAAGTAAAACAATACTTACTCGCATTCGGCAGTGTTGTGGGAGTTCTTTTCCTCATTCTTCTTCTGGGGAAAAGTGCCTATTTTGGATGGGCTTCAAAAGCTGGCCAGGCTCGTTTTACAGCTTACAACAAAGCTTTATCAGATGGTTTTAAAGCCGTTATCTATTTTGTCATTTCTGCTGGAGTTATTCTTGCAGTATTAAAGAAAAGAATGAACCGCCAACTATTTCCTTTTGTATTAATGGCTCTTTTAGTGGTTGACTTATGGATAGTGGATCAGAAGTTCGTTAAACCAAAACCCAAAGCCGAAGAAAAAACTTACTTTACAGAAACACCCGAAGTTAAATATTTAAAATCAAGAAAAGGGCTTTTCCGAATTCTGCCTGTAGGAGACCAGAGAACGCCCAACTGGTACATGTACCATAAAATACAGAATGTTTCTGGATATCAGGCTGCCAAGATTCGTATTTACCAGGAGTTTATGGATGCTTTTGACATGCCCAATGGGTTCCTAAAAAAATATTTAAAAATAGAAAAGGGACATTATGTATGGAAAAATCCTTCAGAAGTTTCAGCCAGGGAATTACAAAACCAACAGATTTTTCTAAAGTTGATGAACGTCCGATACATCCTTACTCCTTACTCCTTACCTGATACAACATTAAGACTTGTTTTCCCTCCCAGATATCGCGGCAATAACGCTGTGTTTGAGTACAAAGGTTTCTTACCCAGAATTTTCTTTCCCAAAGAGACTATTTCTGTTAAGGGTAAAAAAACTATTTTAAATTTCATGGCAAGTGGACAATTTGACCCAAAGAAAACAGCTATCATCGAAGAGAAACCTCCGTGGCAAGTTGTACCTTCAGACAGCAATCATGCCGAAATCGTAAGCTATGACATACATAAAATCGAAATCAATGCGGAGATTAAAACTCCCTCTATCATGGTAATAAGCGAAATTTACTACCCAGCAGGCTGGAAGGCTTTTGTAGACGGACATAATGTAAAAATTTATAAGACAGATTATGTACTGCGATCGATTTTCTTAAAACCGGGTCATCATAAAATTGAATTTGTTTTCAAACCCAGAATGATCAGACTTGGATTGACACTAAGCGGAATAACTTTTTTCCTGCTTCTCACAGGTATATTAATAGGATTATGGTTAGAAAAAAGGGGAAATAAAACAAGATGAAAAAATCTCTTCCCCATTCTCTGGGTGGATTCAAAAGTCTACTGTTTATCCTTGCTGTGTTCATTGGTTTATCACTTCATCTTTACACACAACATATAATCAATGAACTTAGAAACGAAGCCCGCTCACTGGTTCTCTTCTATGCAAAGATGTACGCTAAAGTCGCCGAGACAGAAAATTCCAGTGATTTAAGCTTTATATTTGACGAAATTATTTTGAAAACGAACTTTCCTCTTATATATACTGATCCCCAAAAAAGACCTCTCGAATGGAAGGGAATATCTATAAGTCCCACTGATCATTCTGAAAAAGCTCTCAAAAAAGTTCAAGATGTACTCAATAGAATGAGCAGAGGGATAGAACCGATACCTATAACCTACAAAGATATGATCCTGGGATATTTGTACTACGGTGATTCAAAGTTAATTCAGCAACTCCAATGGCTTCCCTATGTAGAAATAGGGATTATAGGTTTGTTTGTTTTCGTAGGATTTATTGGCTATGCAAACATAAAGCGAAGTGAACAGCGTTATATCTGGGTTGGAATGGCCAAAGAAACTGCTCATCAACTGGGAACGCCTATTTCTTCTCTCATGGGTTGGATCGAAATTATGCAGGTAAAGAAAAAGATAAATAAAAAACAAATTTCAGCAGAAATGGCGAAAGATCTCCAGCGTCTCCAATTAGTAACACAACGGTTCTCGCAAATAGGCTCAAAACCAGACCTGAAAAAAACAAATATTTCAAAAGTTCTACAAGAAGTAGTAGAATATATAAGAACACGAGCACCTCAGATGGGCCGTAAAGTAACGATATTAGAAAAATTTCATAAAGTCCCACAGGTAGCTCTAAATACTGCTCTCTTTCAATGGGCAGTAGAGAATGTAATGAAAAATAGTCTCGATGCCATGGATAAAGAAACCGGAATAATAGAAGTACGGCTCGGGTTTGAGGAAAAAGAGAAACAAATATTTGTTGAAATAAAAGACAACGGCAAAGGAATGGACTCTTCCCAGAAAAAGCGTGTTTTCAAACCGGGTTATTCAACAAAAAAAAGAGGTTGGGGCCTGGGCCTGACCTTATCAAAAAGAATTGTGGAAGAATACCACAATGGAAAACTATTTGTTAAAGAAAGTAAACCTGGTGGGGGAACTACCGTACGAATCGAGTTAAAAACATAAAGTAGGAATTTCGACTATTTATGTAAACAATCGAACTTTTTTTGGGAACGAGGAGGCGTAGTGATTTAAAAAGAATGCGGCTTTACTTTTTATTAGAATTTAGGCTTTAGCCTTTCATAGATAAGTAGTGAAACCCTAAAGGGTTAATTCCATAGAGTAAGGGAAGTAGAATGAGGCAACGTGCCTTTTTGCGTTTTTTGTTTCCCGCAGAGGCTCTGCCTTTGCGCAGGCTAACCCGTACAAAATACTCTGCACCTGAACGTTGATGGAGAAAAGATTCTTTGTCACACTGACAAATCAGCACTCCTTGAGAAAGACGTACACCTCGTGTCTTTCCGAGTGAAACGAGAAATCTAATTCTCGTGTGTGTTGAATTTGTAAAGAGGGGAACATTCATTGCTGAGCAGAACAATCTAACGAATCCCCCTATAATCCTCCTTTGGCCAAAGGGGGATATTTTACCTTCCCCCCATTAAAATACTTCTAAGACACTTTCATTGCCATGAGCTTTAGCTCGTGGCAATGAATGATTCTGAAAATGAGACGGGCTTTAGCCCAGGACGTGACAAAATAACCGTGCCATTATTTCCCACAGAGGCTCTGCCTTTGCGCAGGCTAACCCGTACAAAATACTCTGCACCTGAACGTTGATGGAGAAAAGATTCTTTGTCACACTGACAAATCAGCACTCCTTGAGAAAGACGTACACCTCGTGTCTTTCCGAGTGAAACGAGAAATCTAATTCTCGTGTGTGTTGAATTTGTAAAGAGGGGAACATTCATTGCTGAGCAGAACAATCTAACGAATCCCCCTATAATCCTCCTTTGGCCAAAGGGGGATATTTTACCTTCCCCCCATTAAAATACTTCTAAGACACTTTCATTGCCATGAGCTTTAGCTCGTGGCAATGAATGATTCTGAAAATGAGACGGGCTTTAGCCCAGGACGTGACAAAATAACCGTGCCATTATTTCCCACAGAGGCTCTGCTTCTGCGCAGGCTAATCCGTACAAATACTCTACACCCGGACGCTGTTGGGCAAAAGATTCTTCGGCGTGTCGATAAATCAAAACACCTTAAGAATGACACATTCCCAACTGTCTCAGAGACGAACGAAATAGTCTCCCGGACAAAAACAGGATGGAAAAGGTGGCCTTGCCTTTTTGCGTTTGTCGTTAATGAACACCAGATACATCTTGTTTTGACATATAAAAAGAATTCTTGTTCTAAACCATTTATAAAAGAAACATGAAAAAAAATGGAGGCTATCCAATAACAAACTTTTTCTCTTGACAGGCTGATAATTTTTAGTTACATTTTTTCCAGACAGATAATCTACAATAAATGGATTAAGATAATGAGCGAAATTGTAACACTGTTTGAAAAACCAAAACTAAAAAACCCATCTCTGATTGCTGCGTGGCCGGGCATGGGAAGCGTTGCGATGATAGCAGTTAGTTATCTGAAGAATCAATTGGGTGCCCAACCAATGGGAGAAGTAGCACCTTCAGATTTTTTTGCTCCCACAGGTGCCACGGTAGCAAAAAAAATCATTAAACCTCCTGAATCACCTGTAAATCAACTCTCTTATTATCATTCTTCCACTTCTCACAGCGATATTATTTTTTTTATAGGAAGTCTTCAACCCATCCCTCATAAAGAATACCAATTTGCTGTTGAAATATTGAAAGTTGCCAAAATGTTTGGTGTTCAAAACGTCTATACCGCAGCAGCAGCACCTTCAGATATGTATTTTAAGGATAAACCGAGAGTGTTTGCTGTTCCAAATACTGCTGCACTGTTAAAAGACTTGATGCAATACGAAGTTCACTTTATGGGAAATGGCACTATTGCTGGGCTAAATGGTTTGTTTATCAGCGTAGCCGGTGAAATGGGAATAAAAGGAGTCTGTTTGTTAGGAGAAATCCCCTTTTTTACCGCCCAGATTGAATTCCCTAAAGCTTCTTTAGAAATTCTTAACATTCTGACTAAACTAATTGGAATCGAGATTGATATGGTGGATCTGGAACTTTACGCCAATCAAAAAGAAAAAGAAATCGAACCACTTGCGGCTATTTTAACAAAAGACAAATCCGGCTCAGAAAACACCTCTTCAGAAGAAAAAATAATACCAGAACAAGAAGAAAAAATCCCGCGTTCTATCCGATTGAAAATTGAAAAACTTTTTCGTCAGGCAGAATTTGACCGGACATACAAAAGTAAAATGAAATTAAAAGAGGAACTCGATAAATGGGAATTATTTGACGAGTATCTCGATAGATTTCTAGACCTTTTTAAAAAAGGTCACGGAGAATCGTAGAAGGAATATCTTTTGAAAAGAGAATATCCAGAATATCCTCTGCCTGCTGTTAGTTGTGTGTTGTTCAATGAAAAAGGACAAGTTCTTATGGTGCGGAGAGGTAATCCGCCTGCTCAAGGAAAATGGAGTTTACCAGGCGGTGTTGTCAAGACAGGAGAGGAATTAGAAAATGCTTTAAAAAGAGAAATGCTGGAAGAATGCGGATTGGAGGTAGAAATAGATTCCCTACTCAGTGTCTCCTCTCGTATTGTAAAAAATAAAGATGGAAAAATCCAATACCACTTTATTTTACTCGATTATTTCTGCAAATGGATTGGCGGTAGTTTGAAAGCTGGTTCAGATGCAAGTGCAATTCAGTGGGTTACCATTGATGAAATAAAGAGCCTGGAAGTAACCGAAGGTGTCGTGGATGTAATTCTGAAAGGAAAATCAAGGTTAAAACACAATTAGCCCAAGTTACTGAAAGGTGCTGGTAGTGAAATAGGAAAACTGACATGAAATACTCTCCAATACTATCCGTATTCACTGCACTTTTTGAAATTACTGCGGCTATCTGGACATTAAAAAGACGTAACAAAAAAACCAATTATCTATTCAAGCAGTGCAATGCTTTTATTATTAGCAGCTTATCAAATTCTCGAAATTATAATCTGCACTGTCTCTCAAAAAAATATATTTCTTCTACAGATGGCATTCATCACCGTGGCCTGGTTGCCTCCCACAGGCATTCTTCTCGTTGCACAACTCTATCCGTCAAAAAGGCATGCAGTTTACTGGTATGCTCGTTCAATGTTTGCACTGGCACTGGTCATTGTTCTCTGGATTTTCATAGATAAAAGTTTTGTTTCAGAATCAGTATGTACAGTAGTGTTTGTCCGCTATTTTAATCCCATGCCAAAATACCTTATATACTGTGGATTTTACTGGCTGGGTTTACTGAGTATGATACTACTCTCAGCCCACGGTATAAACATATCCAGGGATCATAAACAACGTCGTTTGTTATGGCAGGTACTTGTAGGATCACTGGCTTTCATCATACCTTCTTTAATAACTGTATTAATTATTCCTCCAACAAAAGGAGCATCTCCTTCGATTATGTGTCATTATGCGTTGTTAATGGCAATCTTTATAATAAAGCTGATATATCTGGAACGCCGTATAAACAACAGCACTACTGACAAAGTGCGATAAAATATCTCGACCTCATTCACTCTGCAAACCTTTTGCCATATCTCGAAGTCTAAAATAACAGAAGAACTGAGAAAGGTCTTATGGAAAAAGAAGACAGGAATCTCATAGAAAAAGCTCAGCAAGGAAATATTTCAGCCTTTGAAGAGCTTGTCCAGAAATATGATAGAAGGATTCTAAGCCTGGCCTACCAATTTACAAGAAATACAGAAGATGCCAAGGACATTTACCAGGAAGTTCTTATGAGAGTTTATAACAAATTAAATAGATTCCGTTTTGAAAGCAATTTCTACACGTGGCTTTATCGCATAGTTGTTAACTGTGCCATAAATTACCTAAAACGAAGAACCCGCCATTCTCACCAATCTATTGATGAAATCAACGAAAGGCAAGGCTGGGACTGGGTTACTCTGGATACAGGACCAACCCCAGAAACTCTTGCAATAAGTACCGAAATAAGGGAAAAAATCCATGCAACAATAGAAACTCTCCCTCTAATGCAAAAAGTTATCTTTATTCTCAGGTTCCTGGAGGATTTTAAAATCAAGGATATTGCTCAGATCATTGGGCGTTCCGAAGGAACCGTGAAAAACCAGCTTTTCAGAAGCACAGAGAAAATGCGAGAGAGCTTAGCATCCTATTTATAATGGGAAAATCAAATATAAAGAGGTCATCATCATGGGAAAACACCACTTATCCAAATCTCAGATTTTCTTATATCTTCTGGACGAGCTATCACCAGAAGAGAAAAGAACGGTGGAAGAGCACGTTCAGGTATGTCAGAAGTGTATGGAACTTTTAGTAAATGAAAAAAATTTGTTTCAACTTATCAATAAACAACATAGACCAGAACCCAAAGAATACCTTCTTAAAGAATGCAGGACCCGTCTGCACAATCGACTTAGAGAAAAATCCACTTCCAAAAGCCAAAAGAAAACCTGGTTAGAATCTCTGAATTCTTTACTCCATCCTGTAATGATTAAACGAGTGGTTACTGTAGCTGCTGTATTTTTACTCGGTCTGTTGGTTGGTAGATTCTTCCCTTATCATGGCTATCATAGAGATTCCAAAGAAGCTCTCCTTGCCCTGGAATCTTGCTCACCCATCACGAACTTTCAAATTATCCCTTCTACTGAAAAATTTGATCAGGTGAAAATTAGTTTCAACATTGTTCAAGAAAAAACTCTAAAAGGTAGTCTCAAAAACCCAGATATTCAGTACGCCCTTTCCTACGCTCTGGTAAACGAACCAAGAGAAAACATTCGACTCAAAATTATTGAATTACTCAAACATACTTCACGAAATGAATTTGTCGAAAAGGCATTGATCCATACTCTAAAAAATGACAAAAACCCTGGGATAAGATGGAAGGCTATAAAAATTCTCAAAACCCTTCCTGTAAACGAAAGCATCAAAAAGGTCCTTATTTATGCTCTATTTAGAGATCCAAATTCAGGAATTCGTATTGTGGCTGCCAATACGCTTTCTCAAACAAAAAACACAAGAATTCTACAGAAGGGATTGTAACCATATCAAAAAAAACAGGAGGAAAAAATCATGCTAAAAAAGAAAATTACCCCAGTAACACTTATTCTGTTTCTGGTGATCTCACTGATTGGTAATAGTCATACTCAGCAACTCCGCAAAGAAGGAAAATACTGGATTGGAGATATCCAGAAAGTCTTTGATGTAAAAAGCGGAGGAAACCTCTTAATGGACGATGTCCGTGGAGATGTAACTATCCGGACCTGGAAAAAGAACAAAGTCCAAATTCACGAAATAAAAAGAATGGACATCTTTACCAAAATTGAAGCCCAGGCAGCAATGAAAGAATCAAAAAGCGGCTACATCCAACAGGGAAATACTGTTCGAGTCGGGGGACCGGCATTTGACAGAAAATGGATCCAGAGTAAATTTGATATTTTCGTTCCTGTGAAGTTCAACTGTGACATCAAAACCCACGGTGGAGACCTCTCTGTTACAGGTATTAAAGGAAGCCTCAATGCTGCTACAGGAGGAGGCGACATAAGACTAATGGAAATCGATGGTCCAGTTAAAACCAAAACTGGAGGGGGCGACATTGAAATTTCAAGAACAACACAGGAAGTAACTGCTAAAACAGGAGGAGGAGATGTAGACGTTTCCTATTCCTCTGGACCTGTAAACGTCACCACAGGAGGAGGAGATATTACTATTTCTGAAACAAAAAACCAGGTTGAAGTCCGCACTGGCGGTGGAGATGCTGAAATTAGGAAAACACAAGGTAATGTCAAAGTCAAGACTGGAGGCGGTGAGATTGAAGTTTATGATGCTACTGGAGAAGTGACCGCCCAAACAGGTGGTGGAGAAATCAGCATACGCAATGTAACTGGAAATCTTTTGGCAACTACGGGGGGAGGCGACATCGAAGCTCAAACTGTTGGTGGAACTATTAACGCAAAAACAGGAGGCGGTACTGTTGATCTTAAAGACATTCAGGGAGCTCTTGAAGTGACAACTGGTGGTGGAGACGTTACTGCAGAAGTGACTCTTAAAGATTTCACAAAAGACCATCATATGAATATCCAGACGGGAGGCGGGGAAATCTGTTTGAGGATCCCTCCAAAACTGCCTGCTACTATCCAGGCGGAGATCAAAGCTAACCGAAGAAACTGGGAAGAATACGAAATTACCTCTGATTTTCCTCTCAAAATAACTACCAACAATGATAATCCACGTTATCGAATTATCCGAGCAACTGGCGATATAAATGGTGGTGGTGATATCATTAACCTAAAAACCGGTGGGGGCAATATTCGTATCACTAAATTGCACAGATAAATTTTTTTGTGAGGAACTATTATTCACACCTATAGGGGTAGATCAATTGCTCTACCCCTCTTTTACTACTGGAAAAGAATGTATCACATTGAAACGTTTGACCGTGTTGATACACTATTCTTCACTTTTCCAAAATCTGTAGTCTCTCGTTCTTTGCAAAACATTCGCTTCAATGTTAAAAATATTTACACAAGTATCCTCTCACAATATAAATTCTATTTCTATACTATAAACTATATCTGCTTAATTATCAAGCTATTGGATATATTAGTGCTTCATGGTATTATAAATATCTCATTCTCGATCTTTTTTAAAAAGAGATAAATTTTTACTGCACCAACTCTCAACCAATAATTAATTACATCTGGCACATAATTTGTTACTCTTTAATTTTGAGAGTGGGCATGAAAATTGGCTCATTCCAAAGAATAATAGCTAATTTTTTAAAAATCCCCCTAAGGCGCCCCCGATAGGAAGTGTTGATTGTTATCAAAAGACCTGTCGGGGGATTTTTTTTGAAAAGAAAAGAATATAAATAATCTACTTAATAATACTTGACTTATATAAAAAATCTCTTTATATTCTTACTATAATGTATATAATAATAGTAGGAGGATATCATGAAAGCTGCAATACATTGGATAGGATTACTAATTGTACTCTCCCTCATGATTTCCCAATCTTCTGGTCAGCAACTGCCGGGGCAATCAGAAGTTGAGGTCTATACCAGTTCTATTAAACTTATTGGTGGGAATACCGACGATTCTATTGTAAACTACGCAAGCGGCATTTCCCTAAAACATACTTTTTCCAAATTCCTGACCGGCGAAATTACGGCCGGTATTGGTTGGGTTAGACCACGTGATCCTAATTCTTATTTTAAAGTAAGAGCGAATGCTCCTTACCGTACTTATATTTATCCCTGGAGTGTTGATTTTCGCTATAACATTGCTCCTGACAGTAAAGTTGTTCCTTATATTGGAATTGGAACAGGCCTTACCTACTGGAATTTACGAGACATTTCTGGAGGAGAAAAATGGTTTCCTATTCCTGAATCCGGTTCTTCGATAACTGGTCAGAAAACAAATTTTACACTGGTGGGAATGTTTGGCACAACATTCTTCCTTTCAGAAAAAGTTGGGCTGGATCTTGGAATCCGTTATTCGCAGCTTGTGAATCAGAATCTGGACAATATTGGTACTGGCGACATTAATAACGGATTAATAGAAGTACGGCTGGGATTAGGGATTTTATTTGGAGGCTTTAGGGATTCCGATGAAGACGGCATTGAAGACAAATTTGATAAAGCACCTTATGAAGCAGAAGACTTTGATGGTTTCCAGGATGATGATGGAGCTCCTGATTTAGACAATGACAATGATGGCATCCCCGACAACAAAGACGGCGCCCCAAACCTGCCAGAAGATATTGACGGTTTCCAGGATAAAGATGGAATTCCCGATCTTGACAACGACAATGATGGTATTCCTGACACTGCAGACAAATGTCCAAATAAAGCGGAAGATTTTGATGGTTTTCAGGACGACGACGGCTGTCCTGATCTTGACAACGACGGTGACGGAATTCCAGATACTGCGGACAAATGTCCTAATAAACCGGAGACATTCAACGGCTACAAAGATGAGGATGGATGCCCAGACAAGAAACCAACGCCTCCTTTCGTGGAAAAAGGTAAAAAAGTTATTTTTAAAGGGATTACCTTTGCTCCGGGTAAAGCTACTCTCACAGAAGAAGCAAAAAGAGTCCTGGATAAAGTATACGAATCACTACGAGATAATCCTACCATCAGAGTGGAAATCCGTGGTTTCACCGATAGCATAGGAAGCGCTGCTGCCAACCTTAATCTTTCTCAGAGACGAGCAGATGCTGTAAAGGACTATCTTGTCAAGAAGGGTATTAAATTCGACAGACTCAATGCAATTGGATACGGAGAAGCCAATCCAATTGCTTCAAACAAAACAAAAGAAGGGAGAGCTAAAAACAGAAGAATTGAATTT
>CAYYPT010000006.1:0-34627 GCA_964473625.1 uncultured bacterium
GTTCAATAGTTTGATTCTCAATTGCCATGAATAAAGCTTTTGCTATACCTAACATAATCTGTGAATTTGCACCCTTGAGACCGAACAATAAACCATTGACATTTAAATCTTCATCTGGTATATTAAACCTAAGGGTGAGGTTGATTTCAATCTCGCTCATCGGATTTCTCCTATCTTTATTGAGTGGAATTTGATAGTGAGAAATCCGAATTTTTTTGGTAAAAGTCAAGTATTATTTTTTACTGTACCTCAACTTTGCAACAAGGCCTAAAATTGAATTCGCCTAACTTATAACTTATTACCAAGGCATCCTCCTTTTTGTGTATCTTCTACCTTTTTCAGCCGAATCCTGTCTTCTACCAGCCCCGATCATTACACCCCTATCAATTTGTTTTTCGACATTATCCGGCAATATATTGTCTAAGAAAAACAGCCTATATTTTTTGCACAACAAGAGCACCTTATCACCAGCAGCTTGCACTTCAGGCGGAACAGGGGGATCGGCTCGGCCATCCAAATAGCCGTAGGAAAGACCCATATCTCTTGGACCGTGTTCAGCAAAACACAGTCCCGGCACGGCCAGTGTTTTTTCAGCATTCGCCAGAGCATGGCGATCCTCAACTTTTACACCAAGCATGATTTCTCCATCAGAATTCAGAGGCCAAACATCTGCCTTCTTTAGGTATTCCTTCGGAGTGATACCCCAAACCCAGGCGGCAAATTCTTGACTTCCCCAACCACGAAATCCTTCTCCAATCACATTCACGGCTTGTTTATGAATAGGATAACGCACACATTGAACGAATTTCTTAACGGCCTGGGGAGACCTTGCACGAATCAATTCAATCCCGTGAACACCCTGTGCCAGAGCCTGTTGGATCATCCATTCTCCTCCCTCAAAAGTTTCCAGATTAACTCCCGAAACGGGTAAAACTGCAATTACTGTAGGAGTACGGTGCCCACTGGGCGTAGGACCGCCATCGACCAATCCTTGCATAAAATCGTGAAGCAACCCAAAGTCCAATGGTCTGTGCTCCATATTATAAAGAATGTAATCGGCCCAAGTTTTGCTCATTTCCTTACCTTCTTTGTAACCGCCGTACACCGAAGTGTAATAAATAGGCTGTCCGTTTTCCAGAAGTTCAATACACTTGTTGATGCGTTTTGGTTTCCATCTTGCTACAGCCACATTTTTTTGCGATTCTTGGGCAACTACGCTGCTCATCATAGACAAAAATAAAACAAATATAACAACAATTATCGAAATCTTCCTGTGTTTAGCAATCATAGTGTTCTCCTTTCGCAATACTATAATTTTGTGTCCTTAGTCCTCCCTGTAACTCATGGTAAATCTTTAATCTTTGGTTCATCTTAAAATAAATTGACAAAAAACTATAAAAAAATAAGTGGACAAATTGTATTTCTTTGTTAACCTAAAATTTTTTCGATTACGATGTTAGTAATCTATTTTTGTTTATTCTCCGTTTCTCTATCCATCCATAAATGGTTAAATTCTTCGCTGGTTTTTCGGAATGAAAGAAAAAACTCGCAACATAGCCAACAATGAACAAAACTATATGGCTGTAAACGCCGAGCATGTACTTATGATGCGTAAAATTGAATCGCCCCAAATGTAGAAGCAGCTTCTTTTCTCCACCAACATCAACCCGTGTTGAGGTCAGCAAGGCATAACCAGTAAATAGAACACAAGCAGCGATTCCTACATAAAGTCCTTTCTTATTTGCACGAGTGGTGAAAACTCCCAAAAGAAAGAGTCCAGCAATACCTCCAGAAAATATGGCGTATAATGTAAATACAATCCCCAATACACCCTTGTTTCCAGTCCTTACATAAAATGATGCCACGATGATTGCAGCCAGACCAGAAATTGCAACGACTGTTTTCCCGACCAGCAATCGCTGTTTGTCCGTACTGTTAGGTTTAAAACGGACATAATAGTCCTGAACAACGATGGCAGAAAGACAATTTAAATCCGAATCTAGGCTGGACAGCGCTGCAGCCATCAGTGCTGCTAAAATCAGTCCTGTCACTCCTACCGGCAACTGGGTCATAATAAAATACGGAAACACCGCATCTGGACGTGTATGTGGCGGTAAAGAAATACCAGTAAGGTGATAATAAGAGAAAAGTGCTGTACCAATAAACATAAAAAGCGTCCACACAGGTACACTGAGCAAAACTCCCATCAGGGCTGCCTTTTGAGCGTTTTTATCTGATTTTGCCACTAAATAACGCTGGACAATTGTCTGGTCAGTACCATATTTTTGGACTGCATAAAAAATTCCGTTCAACGCCATGACAATGAATGTCAGTTTTACAAAATCCAAATCATAAGGTCCAAATCCAATTTTGCCATTTTCCCAAGCAATCCTGATAACAGCAGCTGGACCGCCAGGAGGAGTAAATAATAAGATCCCCAAACATAATAAACCACCCCCGATAAGCATGAATCCTTGAATAACATCCAACCAAATAACGGCATCGATACCGCCCAGTAAGGTATAAATAACCACGGCAACTCCTAATATCCAAATGACCGTGTAAGTATTTATACCCATCATTTTAGCAAGCGCCAACGATAGCAAGAAAAACACTGTTCCCATTTTTGAAAAGTGAGCCAAAATAAACGCTAAAGAGGTGTACAACCGGGCAAAAAAACCAAAGCGTTTTTCAAAATACTCATAAGCACTTAGACCAATAACATCTCGGTAAAGAGGAACAATGAACCATATCATAAAGATCAGTACGACAGGTACCATTAAACCTTGAACCAGACGTATCCAATTCGAGGAAAATCCTTCACCAGGATAAGCCAGAAACGTTATACTGCTAATCAAAGTCGCCAGAATGGACATTCCCACAGCCCAAGCAGGAAATCTACTGCCACCCTTGTAATACTCATTGGTACTCTTTTGTCTTCGGGAAAAAGATATCCCCAATAAGACAACAAAAGTAAGATAGGCCAGAACAACTAAATAATCAACGATATTTAATGTGTGTTGAGACATAACAACTCCCTTTTAGTTTCGAATACTTTTCAATTTCTTAAGTTATCCCAAATTAGATCGATGCTCCCATATCGAATCCGGCCATTTATAACTTCCTGGTTTGATAGAAAGATATATATCCCCTCTTCCTTCAAGTTGCATACGGACAAAGCCCGGAGAAATCTCCTGAACAGGGATAAATTGTTTCCATTGAAGGTAGCGTACAATAGATGAAGCAGTTGCTCCCCCTTCAATTAACAGTTCATTCACTGTAACTCTTTGCAATACCTTTTTGACAAATTTTGCCATATATCCTCTGAGTCTTTTTGACAAAGAATAATTATGAATAACAGGTTGGTCAATAGCAGTAACTACCCAGTGAGTTTTTTCAAATGCAGCAACCGCCTCATCTACCCACTGCTGCAGTAAAGATTCTATCACATGATCTGAGTAAAAAAGTCTACTTGGCATGTTACAAACTATTATTCCTTTATTTCTGGCTTCGTAAACAAATTCACGGCTCTGTTGAGAACTACTTCCACAGACAAATAAAGCATTCTCACCAAAGCATACTTCTCTGCCTTTTTTTATAGGTTCTCTTTTCAATTTTTTCTGTTCCAAAATAGCAGCAAAAAACTCCGCAGCACCTGCTGGTATTAAAGTATCTTGTAAACGAGAAGCCCATGACAACAAATCCTCTTTACATGCAGCTTCACCAATAACAATACTATTTAGTGGAATAGCCTGTCGTTTTGATAATACACATGTATGAATATCTTTGGAGGTACCCAACAATTCTAATACATTGGAAGACCCAATGGAATTCTCAGGATCTTGGGAAAAACCCGTTTCATGAAGAAGTTTACCATCTACCCAATACATTCCTTGCAAAACAACTTTCCCCATTGATGGATTAGCCGGAACCAATAAAACTGATTTCTTAGACAGTATTGTTAGAAATACCTGAAGTTCATCCAAGACGTGTCCACGTAGAACTGAATCAACCTTTTTATAAACCAAATCTATTGGAAAAGCTTTTAACTGTTTTAAGATTCTTTGGGTTTCCAAAATTGCATTCTCGGAAGTCAGAGAACGGGTATTGGCATCAATAACAAGAATATCTGCTTCTGTATCAGAAGAAAAGTATGTTTGGATTTCAGGAACCAAACCATACCGAAGTCCTGTTCCTCCGATTTCTGCTGCTCCTGTAAGATCGTCTGCAATAACAACAATCATTACTTTATCCCAGTTGCTCCCAAATTAACTTCGAAAAATGGAATCATTACTTGATTTTTTGGCTTACTTTTACTACACTTTTATCACTCGAAATCAGTTCTTAATTATCGTTCCTTTATATCTATAAGTTTTTTTATTATAATTAGTTGGGAAAGGATTTCAAGTCTTTTAATCCTCATCTATTAATTTTGTATTAGCTTTTGTCTCCAATGTTATGGGACAATCTTATTAAAAAATTAATTAGAAACCAATTTTGCAGCAAACTCAATTGCATAGATTAAACTATCTGGTAGAGCAATGCCTTTTCCTGCTATTTCAAAGGCCGTACCATGATCGACAGACGTTCGGACAATTGGAAGACCTAAAGTTATATTAACACCGCTAACACTCTTCCATTTTTTAGTCTTTTTATCCCAGATAAACCCAATAACCTTTAATGGGATATGTCCTTGATCATGATACATTGCAACAGCACCGTCATACCATCCTCCTTTTAACTTGGAGAACAGAGTATCTGGCGGAACTGGTCCATCTACCAGGATTCCTTTATTCCTTGTTTTCTCAATAGCTGGTATAATTTCTTTCTTCTCTTCGTCGCCAAATAAACCACCATCGCTTGCGTGGGGGTTCAACCCGGCAACACCAATTTTAGGAGACTGCACACCTAACTTTTTGCAGGCATCATTCAGCAACTCAATAACTTTAACAATTCTATCTTTTTTCACAAGTTTTATTGCTTCTCTCAGGGATACATGGGTAGATACATGAATAATCCTTACATTCCTATAAACCAGCAACATTGCATAATCTTTAGCACCTGTAAAATGCGCATATATTTCTGTATGACCAGAAAAATCATACCCTGCCTTGTTAAGTGCCTCTTTATTGATAGGCACAGTAACAGTCCCATCAATTTCTCTATCTAACGCAAGCTCAATCACTTTTTTAACAGCAGCAAATGCTGCAGCACCAGCCATAGCAGAGACTTTGCCATGCTCTAATTTAGTCACATCAACATTTTTTAAATCAATTACATCCATATGTCCAAACTCAAATTTTGCTTCTGTAACCTTTGAAATAGATCTTATATCCAAATCAACATCCGCTATCTCAACTGCCTGTTGCATAATATTTGCATCGCCTACAACAACTGGCATACATATCTTATAGATATTGTCCGTTGCAAGTGCTTTTGCTACAATTTCAGGTCCGATACCCGTAGGATCTCCCATTGTGATTCCTAAAATTGGTTTTGCCTTAATAGTCATAAAAATATTTCCTTAATTTTTAATAAATTGGCTTTCCAGATTTAATTCCTTTACTTTCTTCCGAATTATTTTTTCTTCTTCAGAACTTAGTTGGGTCAAAGGCGGCAACACGTAAGGTAAGCAAAGTCCCATCATATGCATAATCACTTTAAGAGCAGTCAACGATTGGCCCAACATTCTGTCTTTTTGGTAAACCGCTGAGATTTCATCAGTTAATTTCTGGAATCGCATCGCACTTTCTTTTTCACCTCGAATGGCAGCTTCATAAAGAGTTCGATATATCTTAGGAAAAATGTTCCCTGTACTAGGAACGATACCATCTGAACCCATTAAGAGAGCTTCGGCCATCTTAGCATTCCATCCCAAAATGTGTGAAAAATCGGTTCTTCCCATGCTTATTTTAACAGCATCCTGCAATCTTTTCGGATCTCGTTCAGAATCTTTCATCCCAATAATATTAGGATGATAGCTTAACTTTTCAACAACTTTAAGAGGAATACTTAAATGTGTGGTTAAAGGAATATTGTAGACAATTAATGGACCAGGAAGGCGGTCTGCTAAACACTCGAAATATTTCAGCATTTGATCATCACTAAAAGCATAATAACTCGGTAAATGAGCAACAACGGCATCAATTCCTGAATCAAAATATTGTTTTCCTAATTCGACTGAAGTTTCCAAACAATTGCTGGATATCCCTGCAAAAACCATGGTCCTGCTTTGGACTGCTTTTATAACTATTTTTACAAAAGGAAGCCGGAAAACATCAGGAATCGAAGCGGATTCACCCGTAGTTCCAAGAATAAATGGAGAAACATTATTACGAACGAGATGTTCTGTAATCCTTATCGTTGCAGATTCATCAATCTTACCGTGTTCAGTAAAAGGAGTAACCATAGGTACAATAACTCCTTGTATCTTTTTCAGGCCAGGCATAATCTTATCTCCTATTTTACATTTTCGAGTCCTAAAAAGCTTTCTGATATATTTCCTTTACATCATTTAATGTTATTGTCCTTATGTTATTTTTCAATAACCTGGTTACCGACATAGCTGATTCAGCCATATCAGCAATAGCACTTTGGGGAATATTTAACTCAGACAATTTTGAGGGGATACCACAATCATGAATGATATCCTTGATTTTTTTAATTCCATTCTTAGCCGTTTCAAGTACAGACCGGCCTTCCTTTGCCCCAATGGCACGAGCAATTGTAGCATATCTTTCTGGAGCTGCAACCAAATTATACTCCAGCACGTAGGGCAACAATACAGCATTGGATAATCCATGACTAATATGATACTTACCACCTAAAGGATAAGCAAGGGCATGAACTGCTGCCGTATTTACTGGTCCAAGACAGAACCCTCCGTAAAGACTGCCGAGTGACAAGTTTTCTCTGGCCACTTCGTCTTTTCCATCTTCAACCGCACGTTTCAGATTAGCGGAAATGAGACGCACCCCTTCAAGAGCATATAGATCAACCATTGAATGTGCAAACTTGTTTGTATATGCCTCGATGCAATGTGTAAGCGCGTCAATACCGACTGCTGCTGTTACATTAGACGGCACTGTTAGTGTCAGAAGTGGATCCACGTACGAGGCATCAGGAATTAGATAAGGGCTCACCACAGCTTTTTTGAGATTGTCCGTGGGATCCAAAAAAATGGCATTGGGCGAAACCTCACTTCCCGTTCCGGCAGTTGTAGGCAAACAGACCAAATAAGTGGAGCGCCCCTTTAACCTGTCTGTACCAAGAATTTCGGTCAATGTCTGCTCATTTTTTAATTGGGCAGCCACTACTTTTGCCACATCCATACAACTTCCTCCCCCGATACCAACTATTGTGTCTGGAATCTCAGCCCGAGCATGTTTTAGAATCTGTCCAAGGCTCTCCAAAGTAGGCTCGGAACCACTATACAAATCAGTCGCAACCGTTACGCCACCCCGTTTCAACCTGTTAAAGCTTTCTTCAAGAGCTGGGAGCATCTCCCTAAAAGTGACCACAAATATTCTTTTGAATTTTCGGGCAAGTATATCGTCCACAAATTGTTGGACACATCCTTTTCCAAACGTCAGTTGTTTAGGATACCTCAAAGTAATAGTTTTCATATTTCACCTGTTTTATCTTGATTTTAGCCCTGCTCGTTTGGATATTCCATATCCAAATATTCATAGGGTTCATTTTCTGGCCAATCTTTCTCTGGCAAATACTGCTTTTTCGGGTCAAAATCAGGGTTCAGTGTCATTAGCTGTGCATTGACGGAATGCAGCCATTCGTGAAATTGTTCCCTCATTTCCTTGGCTTTTTGAGGCATCTCCTCTGCCAGATTTGTTGTTTCACTGATGTCTTCCGTAATGTGGTAGAGATCAACCTGATGCGGTTCGTTCAGGAGTGTTCGCTCGTACCACTCGATCAACTTGTACTCACCCACCCTGATGGCTCCTGAAGGTTTATAACCCTGGCGATGATAATGGGGGTAATGCCAATATAAAGCATCTCGATCCAGATGATTGTCACCATAGAAAAGAGGCACCAAGCTGCCACCATCAATATTTTTCACATGGGGATGGATACCAGCAATTTCGGCAAATGTCGGCCAAAAATCATTGGAAATGACGGGCACAGAGCAAACGCTTCCGGGTTTAATAACGCCCGGCCATCGGACGGCAAAGGGCACCCGAATCCCCCCTTCAAAAACCATGGCTTTACCGCCGCGCAAAGGCGCCTGATCCTGAAAATATTTGAACCCACCGTTGTCTGAAAAGAAAATTACCACCGTTTTATCCGTTAGATTCAATTCGTCCAATTTTTTTAATATTTTTCCAATGCCCCAATCCATTCTTTCAATCATCGCTCCCATAATGGGATTATTGACAGGATCTTTATGATGAGGCTTCGTCTTGTAGTAACCAATTAGATCCTTGTGCTCCATGATCGGTTTGTGAACCACGTGATGCGACACGTAAGCAAAAAAGGGACGATCCTTATTTTTTTCAATAAATTTAAGAGTTCTTTCTGTAATTTCGATGGCATGATGGGCATCCTTGTTTGGATCTGCCGTTGGCTTGGGTTTCACAGTAGTTAGAACTTCATCGAAACCCTGGGACCCCGGATCGCCTGGCCGACCGAGACGATATTTTTTATCATAATTGACATGCCATTTGCCAAACATACCTGAAATGTAACCGGCCGGTTTTAGCATTTCGGCAATAGTCACTTCTTTAAGAGGCAAGGCCCTCACTTGTTGAGGCGTTTTCAACCGGGCATAGGGATAATGGTTCCCAGGTAAATAATCGGTTAGATGCAATCGGGCAGGATATTTCCCTGTTAAAATGCTTGCCCGTGTCGGCGAACACACCGGAGCTGCCGAATAGGCATCGGTGAATCGCATTCCTTCCGCAGCAATACGATCGATATTGGGGGTATCATAAAATTTGGTAATCCCTTCGTAACGCACCTGATTCCAGCCCATGTCATCGGCTAAAATGAAAACAAAGTTCCACTTTTTCTTGGAAAAGGAAAAAAGTTCTTTATTTAATGAACTTAAAATTGCTCCACCCACAGCAACACCAACAGCCGACTTTCCAATATTTTCAATAAATTCACGTCTATTCATTTTTAATCCCCATGACAAATTTATCCAAATGGTACTGTTATTTTAAACAATAAGTTGGCAATATTAAGAATGAAATTTTACCGGTCAACTCTCCCCAAACTTCAATTGTTTGTCTATCATTTGATTTAACAACACCCCACTTGTTTCCGGCCTTTATAACACGATTTACAAGCTCATCCGGGCGGTATTCCCCTTCAGATACAAATAATTTAGTTGTAAAAATCTGTTTATTAAATCTTTTATTATAAAAGACTGCATCGGCTTTAATTCCAATCCAGTCATTTAATATCTCAGGCGATTTATCCGGCTGACCTTCAGGAACATCTTTGATAAAATTATCTATTACGACGGCATCTGCTTCTAACTCAAAGCATCCCCAAATACGGTTGTTCTTGATCGTCGAAGGCTTTAGACCCTCCGTTTTTTCTTTTCCATCAAATACACTAAAATCGAGAAGAAAAGGATCAAAAATTGTGTTGTTTACAATATTCGCTTCACTTCTTTTAAAGTAGACACCCGCGGGGTATATTCCTGTTCCACCGTTATGCGCTATGATATTATTAGCAAATAAACCCCGACTTTCCATTGTGAATTCCACTGCCCCATTATTCCCGATAATCACATTATTTGTAATCCGAACGTAAAAGTCTTTTTCATTGGGTATAGGATCCCAATGTCCATTATAGCGATGCTCCTGTCCTCCAATAAAAAGTCCACCACCATCATCTCCACAAAAATTTCCTACAATGATATTTCCTTTGATCTCTGGTGAACACCATAGGGCTGCAAAAATGCCTCCGCCGTCATTCTTTGCCAAAGCTTTGTTCGCTAGAATAACGTTATTTTCAATTACTGGACTCGACCAATTGAAAATAGAAATAGCTCCACCATCACTGCTACGCAACGGATCGGACAATCCAGCTTTGTTATAGAGAAAAACATTGTTAGCTATTCTTCCAGTGCATCTCGAATAAAAAGCTATCCCAGCTCCGCGACCAACCTCAGTAGCATTGTCAATGAAGAGATTATTCTCAATAACTGGAGACCCATCATTCTGACAATAAATAGCACCTCCATCGTTAGCAATTTCATGTCTGTATTTAGGCTTCCAGGGAATTGGGGCAAGTGTCTTATTCCGTGTAAAGATATTATTAGTGATGGTTGGAGATACACCATCACAATACATGCCTCCACCTTTACCCCTGACAATTCCTTTTGAAACGATAAATCCGTCCAAACGTGAAGAATCAGCACCTATTATCACACGACGCTTACCATTACCACTTAATACAGAGGGATATTTATAAATATCCCTCTGCCAGTCTGTTACATCAAATCCCCCGTATAAATCGATATATGGTTTCATCACAATTGTATTGCCAGTATAAGTTCCTTCGGCGACACAAATAGCATAACGATTTGTAGAACTAGCATCCCGAATTTGTGATAAAGCGAATTGAATCGTCTGCCACGGCTGTTCTTTAGAGCCATTTCCTCTCTGATCAAAACCATTTTTCGATGAAACAAAAAAAATGTTGGAATAGCTGCTCTCATGTATTTTTGTCGTTCTTGGACCGATGGTTTTAGGAGATGTCTCCGCCTTTGAAAACTGATAACCAATAAAACAAATGATAAGTAGAAAGAAATTAACTTTAATAATTCTTTTCATTTCTTCTGTTCTCCATATTGGCTATAATAAAATTCACTAAGTAGAAAAATAACCGATTGCTTAATATAATTATGATTTCTCTATATCATTCATTCAAAAAATTTTTTCTGAAATTCTTAATCCTGTGGAAGGTAATAAAATTCGCATTATGGTAGTCAAATGCTCCACCCAAACCATCATCCCAAGCAGTTCGCAAGACAAAAATCATATCCTTGCCTTCAATTTGGAAATCAGCATATTGAAAACCCTGTTTCGCCCGATGTGTAGTGCTGTCTTCAATGTAAGGGATATGGAGTACAATACGTTCAATTAGCCAATTTCGGAGATCCTTACTGCTGACCAATGCCAGTGTGTTTCGAATCCTACCAGCTTTTTGATGCTTCAGATGCTTAAGGTCTTCCGGTTGTATCCAGTTGACCAGAGACCAATATTTATTTGTTTGGGGATCGAAACGGATTGTGAATTTCTTCCCGCTGGCGCCAGGCATGTTTATGAAATCCTTCTCTGGGTCAAAACTAGCGAGTCTACCGTCATCACTGATATGAATCATGGCGGCCGTGCTGTGTAGGGTCGATCCTCCTGCATCGTCATTTCCAGATGTTGCCTGGACCCTGATAATATTGACAATTTCCCCTTCTGGAGTGATAACGGCATTACCTTCTTTCCATCCATTGGCGCCATGGAGCCATGAATCATCAAAACTCAATTTGTTGGAAAAGGTCCAGTTAGAGCGCTTTAATAAATCAGCATCAACCGGAACAGATATCATGAATGCTTGGATTCCTTTTCCAGGTTTTCGACATTCCATTGCTCGCCACAAGCGTCCGTTATGTATAACCACTGGTACTGGGGCAGTATGATATTCTCCTTCAGCCAGCAGACCTGTATTCTTGTCACGTGGATAAGTCCATGTCTTCCCACCGTCTAATGATTTTTGTATAACCACATCACCATACTTCCCGTTGGTACCAATGATGTAAAGAGCACCATTATGATAAAAGAGAGTGGACCAGTGTTGAGTTCTTATTTCAGCGATCTGTGCCCAGGTTTTACCTTTGTCTGTGGATTTGGAAATGATCGTTTTTTCATTTTGATGATTTATTTTATCAAAGGAATTTACATCATAGGATACTAGATAATCTCCATTTGGCATTATTACAATGCAGGGGGAGCCCAAATAACTTTTTTCTGATGCTGGTAGATGGCTAATAACCGTACCCGGAACCTTCGAGAAATCACTTTTTAAGATTTCATCCGTAGTTTTGGATGAACACCCAGAAAATAACAGCACCAGGATAATAAATAATTTTCCTTTCATAATTTTAAACCTTTCTTCTATCTGATTTCATTAATTTTTTGGATACCATCAAAACCAGTTAAATTCAGACAAAATTCATATTTCTTGAAAATAACCTAATTTACCAAATTCAATACAATTGAAAACAGCCACTGGATCATATCTCTTCCCATACAAACCGGATTCACCATATCCCTGAGACAATTTCCCCTCAGTAATGAGTTGAAAAACGATGACTGAACCTTTTTCTCCAAAATCGGTTCGTACTATTATCTGATTTTCTTTTCGTGCTATTGTAAAGGCCTTCACTGATCGGAAGGACAAGCTTTAATTTTGCGTCCAATCAACGGTGACTTTAATAACCGCCTTGTGAATCTCACCCTCACTAACGAATGGCGCATGGGCATCTTTAGGGAAAAAGATAGAAAACGATCCAGAAGAAACTTTTATCCAGCGTTCAGGTTTGTCATTAAAATACATCACATCTCTGGAACTATCATAAGGGATCTCTACGTCTTTACAAGCACTGGAGGGTTTCCAACCCATTTCATCCGTTCCAGCGATTACATATTGGATATCAATGTATCTGCGATGACCCTCCAGCCTTGCTTCAGTTCTATTACGCCCGGGACCTTTCTGGATCTTACAAAACAAACGATCTCCATCGATCTCATATCTTCCAACCGGCAATTGCACCAGATCACTTCGACGCAAGAAAGCAAATGCCTTTTCAAAGCCTGGATGTAAACCAAAATACTTTTCTGCGTTGGCTATTTGATCTACGATAATATTATTCTCTTCAATCAATGATTTATTTTCCTTTTTTCGAGAGCAACTTGAAAAACTTAAAAAAAGGAAAAAGAACAAGATCAACGTCAATGAATTGTAAAATACAAAATTTACCTTCATAATAATTAACTCCTTAAGATGTCTTTTATTACTCTATCAGCACCATCTTCCCAACTGCATTGAATTTACCCGCTTGGATTTGATAAAAATAGATCCCCGACGCCAACCCCTTCGCATTAAACAAAATCGCATGGGAACCAGCGCCAATTTTTCTATCAATGAGTGTAGTCACTCGCTGCCCAGACATATTGTAGATAGTTAGTACGGTATGAACAGGCTCAGCTAAAGTAAATGAAATAACCGTTGATTGATTAAAGGGATTGGGATAATTTTGATTTAGGCGATAATCGCAAGGCAAGCTTTTATTATTATTTTTCACAGAAGTAAAAAGCCCAAAAGAGTTTAATTTTAATAAGTAAACATCCCAATCCTTGCTATAGCTTTTCGTTGAGCCACAAATGATATACCCACCATCACTTACCTGTCTAACAGACGAGGCGTTATCATCATATAACCCTCCAAATGTGCGTTCCCATTGTACATCTCCTAAAGCGTCTATTTTTATGACATAAGCATCTGAACACCAGTTCTGTAATCCAGTATCGAAGTACGTTGCCGATTTCCCTACTATGAGGTATCCGCCATCATTAGTACTAATAATTTCAGAAGCCTCATCACTGTGATCTCCACCATAAAGTCTATGCCATTCTTCTTTTCCAGCAGCATCTGTCTTTACAAGAAAAACATCGCGACTTATTGCACCCAATTCAGAACTTGCCGTAAATCCAGCCATCAAATAGCCACCGTCTTCCGTAACAATGACACTATTCGCTCGATCCCAGTCTGTGCCACCAAACGATTTTTGCCATTCCAGATTTCCACTGCCATCGATCTTTACCAGGTAGAAATCAAAATCACTTCCTCCTAATGTACTGTAACTACTTGTAGAGCCAGCAAAGATGTAACCCCCATCATTTGTTGATTTGATGCAAACAGCCTCTTCACCCTGTTCCCCACCATATGTCTTCTCCCATTGAACATTTCCCAGGGAATCGATTTTGATCAGATAAGCGGCAAGACTTTCAGTTGGCGGTGTAGTACTTTCATTTACAACGGTTGCATTCCCAGCAATCAAAAATCCACCATCGCTCGTAGCAATAATATCAGACCCCCTATCTGCCCTAGAAGAAGATATTCCGTAACTCTTTTCCCAAATAACATTGCCAGTTGCATCCACTTTGACCACATAGACGTCTGGTTTCTTACTTTTGTCAATATAGGCATGCTTTCCTACAGCAATATATCCACCATCCACGGTAGGAATAGCTTTCGAAAAGCTTTCACTCCAGGTATCCAGTCCATACCAGTGACTCCACTTGATCTGTCCATACGCATCTGTTGTAACGAGCAATGCATCACCATATCGATCATCATCTTCAAGTCTAACCGTTGAACCAGCGAGAATAAACCCACCATCTGTGGTTCCGTAAACTGAATAGCCATGATCGGCACGTGATCCACCTACAATTCGTTCAAAGCTGATAAATCCTGCATTCAAACCCGTTCCCTCCCCCGTTAGTGGAACTGCATCCGGGCTTGTAGATGCATTGCTCTGAATAATGAGACGTGCTGATACTGGCCCATCCCTATCCGGTTGAAACTGAATGGACAGCACTTTTGATTGAGCTATATTCAAAGTGAAAGAACCGGGATCTTCAATCAAGGAAAACAAGAAAGCATCTTGCCCCTCAAAATGAATCGCTGTTACATTCAACGGATCAATACCAGTATTATAAATCGACAATTCGCTTAGTGCTACTGTACCTTCGGGTATTCGACCAAAATAGACGGTATCTGGAGAAATACTTATTGTTTGAGAAAAAAGATTAGAAAAAATAATCAACAAAAAAAACAAAAATAATAAAAATATTCCACAACTTTTTTTAAATTTCTTCATCTGAATTTATCTCCTACAATCTCTACTTCTATCCATAGATAGAGAATTAGATAAATCAATTTAGGCTTCTGATTTTCCTAGTTAAGATATATTTTGGACAGATGGTGCGCAACATACACCATCTGTCCTGTTCTAATATGATCACATTTCTTTGCCAATCGCATCATGATCCAAACGTGTACCGGATTCCACCCACAATCCTGGAACCGTAATAATCGAGTCGCTTCGTGCGATAACGAATGCCTAAGTAATCTACACGGTGTGCATTGTTGATGTTAATCCAGTTAAGATAAACCTGCAGATTCGAATTAACTTTATAAGCAGAAGAGAAATCGATCTGGAAACGTTTGTTTCTCCATTCGTCATCATCCTTGGTTTGCCCAACATCCATTATATATTTATCATTGAAGTTGCCCGTTAATCGCAGGGAAAGATCAGATTTTTCATATGATAAAGAGATGTTTCCTACATCGCCAGCTTGCCCTGGCAAAAATCCTTTGCGCCCCAACAGATCTGCATCAGACCAAGTATGTGTATAATTAGCAAAAATACCAAATCCATTCAAGAATCCGGGCAGGAAGGTCAGTTCTTGCTGCCAGGCAACCTCAAATCCATACAATATGGCATCCCCACCATTGACGGGTTGAGTCATTTCATACCCATCCCAGTTACCACCTTGAACAATAAAAGTTGAGTTAAAAACAATGTCATGCAAATTCTTATAGAAAAATCCACCAGAGAAGACACCGATTGCCTGGAAGTAGCGTTCCAACATAAGATCGATGTTTTGTGAAGTAGTTGGCTTCAGCTTGGTATTACCTGCCGATATTACCTCATCATGGGGGTCAACAATGAAATAAGGAGCTAAGTCCCAATAACTCGGTCGGGATATGGAATGCGTATATGCCAATCTCAGGTTTGTCATGGGATTAAGGCGATACCGCACATGAACCATGGGCAAGAAATTATTATAAGAACTTTTTCTTAATACCTTCTGGGAACTTGAATAATCACCATTCTCGTTGTAATACAGTTCCGTTCCCTCATACTCTAAGTTTGTGAATTCATGACGGAATCCACCAAGTAGCGTAAGACCACCCATGTTCATTGTCGTCATGGCATAATAGGCGAAAACTTTCTCTTTTGCGTCGAAATCTTGCCCGATGGTATTATCATAATCCATCTCAGAATCAAAAGACGCGCGATTGTTATCAAAAAAGTCCATTAATTTATCTTGATCTGTTTTTGGCCCAAATTTGTCGTATTCCCCGTTGAATAAAGGCCAGTCCCAATCCTTCGGAGAAAATGCCAACTGATCCATCGTGATATCTTCTGCACCATTCCAACTGTAATCAGTTACATCGTCGTTTCGAACCTTATGCTGGAGAGTAACTTTACTACCGAACTTTAATTCTGAGGGCACATTAACAAGAATGTAGGGTATCTTGAAATTCAGCCCCCCCTGCGTGGTTCGATTCCAGCTAACATGGTCAGTGTATTCAATGTCACTGAACACGTAATGAGTCGGGTCGTATAGATAATCATTATTCAGATTGAGCACACTCCATTTCGGAAAATCTGCCGGATTACCAAGATTGAGCTTTAGGTCAACCTTACTGTCCAAATTCCAGGTTGCATAGGTTGCTGGTAAGTGTTTTTCATAAGCATAAGAAGTGGCAACCTCATAATCTAACTGCATATCACCAAATTTATCAACACCCCCAATAGAAAATCCGTTTTGCTGTAACTTTTCGGTTCGATATTTATCATAACGGTAGACCCGCGCATCGTCCACCAACAAACCGTCCTGGGTCAGGTAGTCGCCCTTGTCGGGTCGAATGCGCAAACGCCCATCAAGTTGCCAATCGTTGTACTGACCGAAAGTCCCTCGGATATACCAGCGATGTGCATCATTCAGTCTATACTCAATAGCACCACCGATGCTATAGCGGTCATATTTGTCTAGCATTTGGCGAAAATCAAAACGTTTCATTGCATAGGGTATGGGGTTTCCGTTAATGTCCGTTCTATCACCCCACCATCGTCGGCTTTCATCCGTACCAATGTTTTTTCGATCCCAGCCGGCCGATAAACTAATTCCAATATTTTTCTTGGCTCCAAACTTATTAGCGTAAAACACTTTGGTTGCCCCGACCCAGCGTCCTCTTATATCTGCATACCCACCACCAATATCCACTCTTGCACGTGCACCAGGATAATCAAATGCACTCGGAGTAACCAGATTAACTGCCCCAGCAATTGCGTCACCATCCATGTCTGGTGTTATGGCTTTCACCACTTCGATTGAACTAAACTGACTGGTACCAATTATATCAAGTTGGGGGTAACGCTCTTCGCGTCGATTCGTTGCCAATTTATTGCCATTTACCGCAACCGCGTTGAAATTTTGTGATGTACCCCGGATTAGAACATAACGCCCTACCCCCCATTCCCGGTCAATGAAAACACCGGGAACACGTGCAAGTTGTTCGGCCATATTCTCGTCTGGAAAACGCTGCAATAACTCTTCTGACACCACATTCTTAATGTTCGGTGACGAACGTTGCTGACTGAGGGCTTTTACCTGGCCCTCTCGTAATCCCTCAACCACAAGTGTTTTCAGTTTGACAGCACTTACCTGTAAAGCTATGTCCAGAGTGACAACCCGTTGCTCCGACGAAACTGTAACTTGAGTCTGAAACTCCTTATAACCAATATATGAGACTTTTAAAACATATTTGCCAGGTGGCACATTATCAATTCGGTAGACACCAAATCGATTGCTGGCTGCTCCCATTCTAGTACCTGATAGCATTACATTCGCACCAGGCAGAAAAGCTCCTGTACTAGCATCAATAACCCGTCCTGTAATTACATGGGCATTAAGATTCCCGGCAATTAACAGAAAACTTAAAAGAATCAAAAAGCTTCCAATACTACTTTTCCATAAACTTTCTTTCATCTCGCACCTCCTACACTGCTACAGTGTGTTTTCAAATTTGTCTTCTCCTATACAAATCTAAGTATTGAGTTTAATTCATAAGCCCTCCTCATTTTTTTTTACCTCATCATAATTTATCTCTATTACAAAATCGCCTCATTTTAAAAGCAAAAATCTTTCCTCCCCTCAAAATCTGGCATCTTCAGTCAATAAAAATAAAATCAATCCATTTGGTCACTTTAAGGAGCACAATTGATCTTAAAATTCAAAATATGGATCAGTACTAATGTGTTTTTTCGTAACATAATCCTCAGCTTCATTAATAGCTTTCTGAATCTCATTATCTGAATACCCTATTAATTTTAAACTATAACTGATGATTTTATTACTTAGTCTTACAGAATCGCCATGAAGATTCTCATTCTTTTTCTGTTCAAAAATAGCATCCGCTATCCCCTGAATAGCTATAGCCAAAAAATCTAATTCCTCTTCTGGAATACGATCGCCAAAAAAAGTTCGTAAACGAATTCTTTTGTTCTCGAAAGAAAATCGATGAATTTCTGGAATATTACGAGCAACAAGCCAAAGGCGAGATAATTTTGGATCCTCAAGTGTTGTGATATAGCCAATCCTAAAATCAATAGCAAACCCTGTCTGGGGGCTAAAATTGAGTCGGTGTATCTGATAAATTTGACTTCGTAATTTATAGATAAACTCTCGGCAGATGAGTTTGAGAATTGTTAACTTATTAGGAAAATGAAAATAGAGGTTGCCCATAGAGGTATGGGCTTCCTTCACAATATCACGCATACTGGTATTATTATATCCTTTTTCGGAAAATAACTTCTTAGCCACCCGTAATATCTCATCACGTTTTTTATAAATTTGCTTTCCTTGAGATTGATCAATCATAGGATATGTTTCCACCATTTATATAAAATATCTTTAAAATCAAAAATCTGACTAAAAACAGAACATTGCTCTATTTAATATAGAACATTGTTCTGTTTTTGTCAAGCTTTTTCTTATAAATTGTGGTAAGTGTAGTAACTCAAAAATAAACCCAAATTAACGGACAATAAAAACGACGGATAATTGAGAAGCTTTCCCCATTTGTGTTGCTAATTTAAAAATTTTTATTGAGCTGACAATTTGAAATTCTTATTTTTATGATGTACATTTTTTAGTTTATAGTGTGGTACCAAACTACAACAGGATTATATAACATGAAAAAATGCACCTCTCTGCGCTATTATGCTTCTGCACAACGGGGTGGAATTTACTGAAGCTTATGATCATGAACTACAGATTCAAAAAATTCGGTCGTACCGGCATAGGTACATCCGACATCAGTTAGATTGTGTTTTCAAAAAGTAAATCTGATTCTTACTGAAACAAAAACTTCACTATTTTAAGAGGGGACTTCTAAATAAATCATTATAGCGAATCAAATGGATAAACGATTCATAACTTAAAATCGTATCATATATAGAAAAAGTAATCGGGAGAATTTTATTTGACCGAGGAAACTCAAATTATTAAAAAATGTATAAATGGAGATGTAGAAAGTTTTAACTATTTAGTATCAAAATACCAAAGCCAGCTTTTAAGAATGGCTTATCGTTTTCTCAACAACTGGGACGATGCTAAAGACGCAACTCAGGATACTTTTGTAAAAGCTTATTTTTCTCTAAAGACTTTTCGACAGAATCATCGCTTTTCTACATGGCTCTATAGTATCCTTATTAATGTCTGTCTCGACAAGCTTAAATCTCCTTACTACCGGAGGAAAACATCGTTGAATATTTCCACAGAAGCCAATACTATTGATAATGCGCTGGAGCAGTTAGCTGAAGGTGAACTCCTTCAGAAAGCCATAGCTCAGTTGCCTTTGAAGAGGCGCCGTGTTTTCATACTTGTAGAATTGGAAAGTCTTTCCACTGGTGAAATTGCTGAAATACTCGGCTGCTCAGAATCCACGGTAAGAGTCACTCTGATGAAAGCTCGAGAACAACTTAGAAAAATCTATCTTGAATTAAATAAACTTTAGGAGAATAACTTGAAGTGTAAAAAAATTAGAAAATTACTCCTTAAAGATCAAGAAGTACTGTCAGAAAATCAAAAAAAAGAGCTTGTTTTACATTTAAAAACATGTGAAAAATGTCGTTTGATTTCCCAAAGCTTATATAATCTTGAAGAGTATCTACAACAATTAAGGAATGAAAATGTACCCCCATATTTAAACAAAAACTTATGGGAAGAAGTAAGAGATCAAATTAAACACGAGTATAGTATAGAAAAAAGAAAAATCCCAAAAACAAAATTACGCTTACGTCCAATATTTGTGTGGGGAATACCATCACTCGCAACACTAAGCTTACTTTTATGGCTTATTTTAACTCAGCCGTGGGAATCGTTACCAAAGAACAATAAATTTCCCAGTTCCTCAATAGATATTGTAATAGAATCAGCGCAGGTTGATCGCAAAGATGCCCAAATCGCTGTTTTTGAAACTAAAAATCCTGATATGACTTTTATCTGGTTAGAAAAACAAAAGATGGAGGACTAAACCATGTGTAAAAAACAAAATTTATTAATAGGACTTATTATATTTATTCTGACTAACCTAGTAGGTCCTAAAAATCTCTTTTCTCAGAAATCCTCAGCACCTACAGTGGTCTTTTATTCTGTTTATGTTTTTGAAGCAAAAACAAACGGAGAAGAAACAGAATTTCCGCTGCTCCCAGGAGAAATAACAGTTACCACTTTAGAAAAAGTTATTGAGACAACCCAGGGATACACAGAAAAACTGCGTTCTATTTATTCCTTTAAACATTTTTCGCTTCTAACCACAATGGCAGGTGCTTTTTCTGTTGGGCTTGAAAAAGGAGACGGAGGAATGGCTACAAGTCAAATTTATGAGAAGAATCACACCTTTTTTCTTTATACTTATTGCAAGTCTGGCCCAAAGAGTGGACTGCTGCCTATTGGAATCGAAGCACAGCTTGATACAAGTAAAAACAGGCAAAAACCTCCTGAGAAAAGAATAATTCATCTTTTCCAAACACTATGCATGGTTAAAAATAATCATCCACTGGTTATCGGAAGACCGTTAGAATTTCACAAAGGACATAAGAAGAAGGCCATTTTTGTTGTTTTTACTCCATTTTTCCAGGAACTCTCTCGGGCTTCCCAGTATGAAACAGTTATTGAATACTATAGAAAAGTTCGTCAGTTAACACCAGGAAGTGGAGACCTTAGAGCAGGTGAACTTTTCATGAGAATTAACCACTATTTCAAGACAAAGCTTCATAGAAAGAAACTCATGGCACTTAAAGACATTCTTTCTCCTCCACCTTCCCCAACATCTTCAGAATATGTGGAAGTTCAAGGCATCACCTTTGTTCCCTACAATCAGCCTCCTGCACCCATAGGCGGCTTTGCAGCTATCCAGAAAAATCTCACTTACCCAGAAGCTGCCCGAAAAGCAGGTATAGAGGGAAGAGTGCTTCTATATGCACAGATTGATGAAAATGGCAACGTTGCTCGGACAAAAGTAATTCGGTCGCTTGGAGTCACCGGATGTGACAAAGCAGCAGTGGCAGCCGTTAATTCTGTAAAATGGATACCTGCAAAACAAAAAGGTAAACCAGTCAAGGTTTGGATAATGGTGCCTGTGGATTTTAAATTGAAGCACTAGCAAAGCTTCATTGTTTGGCTCTAATTTTAAAATCTGTAAGAGGAGAAATACCCATTCATTTTACATTTTTACTCTTTTTACTTTAGAAGGGAACAGCACCCCATGAAGAAACTTTGCACTTTTGCACTTGTAACATTTTTCATTACTTCGGGATTATCTGGTCAAGAATATCATTTGACCAAATTCTACGATTATTTTTTAAACAGTAAATACGACAGCGCTCGCGTTTTTCTTGAAGAAAAACTTCGGCAGAAACCGGATGATCCCAGACTCCATTTCTATCTTGGGAAGACTTACCTGACTTCAAAAAAATACTCTCCTGCAATTAGAGAGTTCAAAAAATCTTTTCAGAATAAAAAATCCGATGGAAAAATTTATAATTACCTGGGCCAAATCTACGAAGAACAGGGAATGATGCCAGAGGCAATTAAGATGTATAAAACTTCTATAAAAATGGATTCCTCTAACCCTCTTATGCAATTCCACAAATTTTCATGCATACTATCTTTTAGCCCGCTCCTATTTGAAAACAGCTAAATATGACAGTGCAATTCTTATTTCCTCTAAAGCTGTTGCGCTGGACAGCTCCAATTTTCCAAATCTTTTGAACCTTGGAATCGGCTATTTTAATATTAAGCAATTTAAAAAGGCAGTTGGAATATTGGAAAAAGCCGTGCAACTAAGCCCGGAATCAGACGAGTTAAGATACTATTTGGGGCAAACATACGCTAACATAGATCAGCGTGCCGATGCTATAAATCAATTAGAAAAATGTGCCAATCTACACGGTATCTTTAAACTAAAAGCTCTAAAATTCTTGACCGCATATTACTATCAGCTTGGTCTTACTAAGGAATGTATTCGCACTGCCCAAAAATATTTGACAATAGAAACAGATAAATACTTACCTACAGTGTACTACTATTTGGCACGCGCGTTATCTGACGAGCGCAAATTTAATGAAGCTGATTCCGCTTTTCAAAAGGCATCCAAGTACTCAGATTCTGCTTTTATCAGAAGTATATACTTCTACAGAGGATTAAACTTTTACCTGCAAAAAAAGTACGTTCAAGCTATCATGTTTTACAAAAAAGTTATTGCCATGGATCCTTATTATCGCTTTGCTTATTATAACTTGGCGATTACCTATGATGATTACTATCAAGATAAAAGGACAGCGATAACATATTATAAAAAATTTCTCACGTTCTCCAGTAAGAATAAAAACGACGATTTGTTAGTTAGAGCAGCTAAAAAGAGAATAGTTGATTTGAAAAAACAGATATTTTTCAATAAAAAAGGAAAGAACAACTAACCGCAAAAGAGCCAACTAAGTTGACAAAAAATTAATGGATTCCATATCCGTTAATTCGGGATGTGATTTAAATCATAGATATTCTGCACACGTTCCCAATGTTCTGCCAACTTTTTCAACCGTTCATCAGCATATTCAAAAAACATTTTGTACGATGGTGATGTATGGAAGTTTTATCTTCAGGTTTGTTTCCTATAATTATGGTTTTTCTCCCACAGCAAATTTTGATCTGGATTTATATGCTTTTCAAAAATTTAATTGCTTTTACCCGGTCATTAAAAAACATCTCTCTATCCAGCACAGTTACTGCTACATCGGGTGCAGTAAAATAATCTCGTTCTCCTTTATTCTTCGTCAAAAGCACAACAGGTTTCCCCGGCATATACCTTTCAATTTGATTAAGTATCTCCCACAATTGATTACCCAGAAAATCTACATCGATAAGAAAAAGATCACACCGAGTATCATCTAACCCTTTATCAGGAGCAAAATCGGACTCTAAAACATCAGCGGAAAATCCTACTGCCTCTAGTATTTCTCTTATTTTCTCGCCTTCTCTTCTATCCCCGAGAACAAAAACTTTTTTTTGTTCTTTTTTTTCTACTTTTCTTAACACACTGATCAAATCTGTAATAGAAAAAGGCTTTGTGAGGCATGGATATTCTGATGCACTTTGATTGGGCGATTCGTTATCTTTAAAACCATATGCAGACATTAAAATAATATTAACGTCTGGATATTTCTTACGAATCTGCGAAGCCAGAGTATATCCATCCATTGGATACATTCGAATATCCGATACAACAATTTCGCATGGATCCTCTTCCATGATTTTAAGTGCTTCTGGTCCGCTTTGCGCTTTTCGTACTTCATAGTCATAACGGCGCAACCCTATAGACAGAGTTGTAAGAACATTCTTCTCATCGTCTACAAGAAGAACCTGAGACATACAATTCTCCTATGAAAAATAAGTATAGTTGAATATTCAATTTAAATCAAACCACAAATACCATGCCAGAGGATTAAGTTTTAAATAGGCAGGAGATTATTCTTAAATAACAAAGAGTTATAGCAAAACGGATTTAAAGAAAAAGTAAGTTCTCAATTGGTCAAAGAATTTCATATTGAAATATTAAACTCAATTTCGTTTCAGGGATAAAAACCAAATTTCAGAAAACATCCTGCTACTTTTTCAATTCAGTTTTTTTAGGTTCAATGCCATAAGTTTTAAGTTTTCTCCAGAGAGTTGTTGTTGAAATTCCAAGGACCTCAGAAACCTTTTTCTGGTTCCATGAGTATTTTTCAAGATTCTTGAGGATATAATGCTTTTCCAATTCTTCCAGAGTCCCTTCGGGCATCTGTTCGTGTTTTTCTACTGTTTTCTTATGTGCATCTCTAATATAAGAAGGTAGATCCTCAGGCATAATCACACTGCGGCTGGTAAGAATCCCTGCTCTTTCAACAACATTCTCAAGCTCTCTCACATTTCCCGGCCAATCATAGTTGATAAGTATATTCATTGACTCCTGGGAAACAGAAGTAATTTTTTTCTTAGTTCTTTCAGTAAATTCTTTAAAGAAATGGTTAATTAAAAGAGGAATATCATCCTTTCGTTCTCTTAGAGGAGGAATATGAATAGGAATAACATTCAGTCTATAATACAAATCTTCCCTGAATGTACCTTCTTTAATGGCTTTTTCTAGATCCTGATTTGTTGCAGCTAATAGACGTACATCCACATGGATAGCTTCGTTATCTCCTACTCTGCGAATTTCTCCATCCTGTAAAAAACGGAGAAGTTTAACCTGGGTAGCAAGAGCAGTTTCACCTACTTCATCCAAGAAAAGGGTTCCACCATTGGCCTCTTGAAAAAGGCCTCTTTTATCGCGAATAGCGCCAGTGAAAGCTCCTCTAACATGGCCAAAGAGTTCGCTCTCTTGAAGGTTTTCTGGTAAGGCACCACAATTTATTGTCACAAAAGCTCTATTTTTTCTTCGACTATTAAGATGAATAGCTTTAGCTATAAGCTCTTTACCAGTTCCGCTTTCTCCAGTAATGAGCACTGTACTATCAGTAGATGCTACTTTAGAGACCATAGAAAGAACTTCCATCATTTCTTTAGAAGCTCCTATAATATTTTCAAATCGGTATTTTTCCCTCAATTCATCCTGAAGCTGCTCTACTTCTGTTAAAAGTTCTTTCCTTTCTAGGGCCTTAGCCACTAAAATGAGAAATTCATCTTTATCAAACGGCTTCTGGATGTAATCATAAGCACCTAACTTCATTGCCTCCACGCCGCTCTCGACAGTGCTGTAAGCTGTCATTACTATAACTTCTGTCATGGGATTCAGACTCTTTGCGATACGAAGAACCTCCATCCCATCTACTGGTTTCATTTTTAAATCGGTAATTACAAGATCAAAAAACTGCGTTTTGAGTCTTTCTATTGCTTCCTGACCATTAGAAGCTTCCACTACCTGATATCCTACTTTTTTCAGAAAAAGAGAAAGAGTTGAACGAACAGACTTTTCATCATCAACTAAAAGAACATCTGCCATAATTATACGCCTTTTTTAGTTATTAAATTTTCCTTATGTATGGGCAAAATAACAGAAAATGTTGTCCCCTTACCCACCGTGCTTTCCACACTGATTTCTCCACCGTGTTCATTTACAATGCGCCTACAAATAGCAAGTCCCATTCCCGTTCCCTTTTCTTTTGTAGAATAAAAGGGCTGAAAAATTTTGGTAATATCCTCCTCTGATATTCCAATACCAGAGTCAGCAACCATTATACGTACCATATCTTCTGACATCTTCTTATAGCGGCGAGTCGTGATTGTTAAGGTCCCGCCATCCTCCATTGCATCCAAGCTGTTCAAAAGAAGATTAGTAATTACTTGCTGAATTTGATGTCTATCCAAGGAAACAGGCGGAATATTATCTTCGTATTGCTCTACTAATTGAATTTTCTTACCATTCCAGTTTTTGTATCTATGGACGACATCGCTGAGCAGTTTGTTAATATCCTCTTTGTGGAAAGAAGGCTTCTTAGGTCGGGCAAACTGCAAAAAATCGTCCACAATGGCAGCTAAATGATCAGACTCTTCTTTAACTACATCTAACAACTGGTGACCTTCCTTGGAAAGCTGCGGTTCATCTTTCAGTAAACTTACAGAAGTGGTAATGGCCACAAGAGGATTACGGATTTCATGAGCGATCCCTGCAGAAAGTTCTCCAATAGCGGCTAAGCCTTCACTTCTGAAAAGCCGACGTTCCAGCTCACGCTGACGGGTCATATCGATTAAGGATACAAATATTTCTGAGGAATCTGGAATATTGGTAGTTGTAATATGTACTTGCTTTACAACTCCATTTTTATCCACAAATTCTCCTTCCCAGCTTTGGGGTACCACTTTAAGTTTCGCAATGACAGCTTTTTTTGTCCATTTATTGTTTATCAGAAAGGGAATAAATGTTTTCTTTCCTACAAGTTCATCTTTAGAATAACCGCTTAATTTCTCAAAAGCATGATTCACAAGACGAAATTGATGATTCTCGTCAAGAATAGCAAGGCTGGTGCCCGCAGCTTCAAAAAGTGTCCTGTATCTTTCTTCAGAAGTTTTGATCCGTTCATAAAGTCGAGCATTTTCAATAGCAATAGACGACTGTTCAGCCACACTTATCAGGGTTTTTACATCTTCCTGTTCAAAAACTTGATCTGTTACATAAAAAACTCCTATTACCCCTACTGCATTTTCACCACTAAGGATAGGTATATATCCAGAACTCTGGACCTTAAGCCCTTTCAACCATTTTTTCATACCTTCATCTTCTATATCCTCTACAAACTGATAAACCATGGGCTTCTGCTGAACAATCGCCATTACAGCTGGATTTTTTGATAGAGATGTTACTGAATATGTAGCTAGGATTTCTTTAGCCTTCATGCCCATTCCAAAACCAACTTTTCCTTGGAGAACTTTGTTCTTTTCGTCCACCAATCCAATCCACGACTGATCAAAACCCAGCGACTGAACTAAAACTTTTGTAATATCCTGGAGAACCTCATTTAATGTACCCAATTGTCTTGTAACAGTAATGGCTCTACTTATAGCAACAAAACGACGAGCCCGCATAGAAGCCTGCTCATAGAGAAGAGCGTTGTGAACAGCTATTCCAATTCTACTACCCAGTTCAGAAAGAAATTCTGTCTCTTCCGAAAAAGTGTGTGGAGCTTTAAAATAAATTCCCAGGACTCCGATTACTTCCCCAGAACTAAGAAGCGGAAGACCAGCATAAGAATATAGTCTTTCCTTTTTAGCTATTTCAGCACTAATCCTTATGTCCCCTTCCAGAGAGTCCAAGAAAAGAGGCTTAGCAGTTTCAAGAACATAGCCTGCCAACCCATCACCCTTCTGAAGCGTTCCAGTACCAATCATATCAGGAGAAAGACCTCGCTGCGCTTTTAAAAAGAGAATCTTTTTCTCCTGATTAAGAAGATAAATCTCTATACCGGAAGCATCTCTGAAAAGCTCAATAGTTTTTTCAATTACCGCTGTTAAAACCTTTTCCAGTTGAAGGTTTCTATTTATCGCAGCGATTACAGAATCAAGATGTTTTAAATTGTTATAAAGTTTTTTAAGGTCTTTCATCCTGTAATCTTTTTTGCTAATATCTCCTTAAATTCTGATATTTATTTAAACGTGCGGTAGTGATGGACCAAAAGCCTTCAACACAACACCAGCTATTGAAGCAACAATCACATAAATAAGAATCACTGCTATGATTACAACAATTGTGTAGGCTAAAGATTTTTCCTTAGGAGTATTCATTACAATTGGAAGCCCAATATAAAGAAGATAAAGTCCGTAAATACCAGCAAGCACTACCAGAACACCTAATGAAGGAATAATCAGTAGAACTCCAGCAGCTAAATAAGGAGTATACGTATAAACAGCTAATTTAAATGCTCTTAGCTCATCACGCGTCGAACCAAAATTTTGTGCTAAGAGATAAATAATTTTTCCCAGTACCCATACACCAGCCACAGTAAGAATATAGTCTAAAACGGCGTTAAGTAATGAAGCTCCAAAAGAGAATCGGTAAACTCCCACAAAGGGAATACGTATACCAATGATCCATCTTCCCAAGAATGAAGCCAGAGCAGGCACTGCCGCCAGTATGAGAAGGTAGTTTATAAACAATTCCGAAACTGTAGCTTCTTCAGTACTAATTACTTCCCATGTTTCCCTGGGTTTGAACACAATCTGTTTTACTCTTTCAATAATTCTCTGCATATCTTACCTCCTTCATGTTAACTACCCTGTCCGTTTAATAATATGGTATCCTAAATTGGTTTTCACTATTCCACTTACCTCTCCTACTTTAAGGTGAAAAACAGCTTTTTCAAAAGCTGGAAGGAAATCTCCTCTCCCGAATCTTCCAAGATCTCCTCCCTTAGCACCGCTTGCTCTATCGATAGAATATTTACGGGCCAATTCTTCAAAGCTCGCCCCTTGCTTTAATTGATTCAAAATCTGCCTGGCTTGTGTTTCTGTTTCTACCAGAATATGACTTGCACTTACAGTAAACCCATAAACCTCGGTAGAATCTGCAGTCAAAGAGTTTCTCCAAATCCATCCTGTAAACTGTACCTTTACCCAATTAGGTCGCCTCTCCAGAACTTCCACTTTTGTACCGGCCAGAATTTCTCCAATCTTTTTGCCGTTTGGCTTCAGGCGTATATTTTCTTTCATTTCTTTTACATACAACTGTCCTGCCTGACCAAACAATTTAACATCGAAAAGCAAAAGTATAATCATCAACCATCCAATTCGTCTCATCCTATCAGACCTCCTTAAAAGTATAGATTCATTTCATTTTGAAAATAATCAATTTCAGTGTAAATTTCAAGTTTTATTTAATTAATTTAGCCACTTCTTTAAACTCATCGGTTCCTGCCCGTTCCAGGATTTCAAAAAGTACCATTTCGGTAGTTACCACATCAATTCCATGAAGGATCATTCTACTAAGAGCTGTTTCATAATCCATATCTTTACGAGAAGAAACAGCATCTTTAACCACACTAACCCTAAAACCCTGATCAAGAAGATCCATTGCTGTTTGCCATACACAAATATGAGTTTCAATCCCACATAGAACTAACTGGTCAACTTTTTCTGAGCGGAACGAATGCACCAATCCTTCTATTCCGCAACAACTGAATGTCAGTTTCTGTTGAATTTCCACCTCTCCCAGAACCTTTTTTATTGGGGTAACAGTTTTCCCTATTCCTTCTGGATATTGTTCGGTAATAAAAATAGGTCGTTGAAAAATTTTGAATCCCTTGATTAATTTAACTGTATTCTCTACAACTTGGTCTTGATGCGCCATTACCTTAAGGAGTTTCTGTTGAATATCAATAACAAGAAGCCCTACACGGTTTCTGTCTAACAAAATTGGATTTCGCGACATGAGTATTCCTCCAAATTATTATACTAAACTAAAGATAATCCTCTATCCTTTCTCATTATCTCCATTTCTTTTTCCCCCTGTCGTTCCCGAAATGTTCTGTCGGGAACCCACCCTTGCAACCACCTCTCGTGGATTCCCGCTTAAAACATGCGGGAATGACAGTATCGTTTATTATAACTATCGATGTAGTTTCCCCTGACCTTTAAATGAAATTTATTCTCAGTGACCGCCCTGATCTCAAATTTGCCAAAGTTTAGTTAATTAAAAATCCCAACCAAAGAAAAACTGTGTAAATGTTTTGGATTGAATTTTCTTAAAGTCTGTCTTTCGCCCAACATCCAATCGAAGAACAAGATAGCCTCCTAACCGAAGCCGTATTCCAAAACCAAAACTACCCTTTATATCCCCAAATTTTGTATCCCAAACATTTCCTGCATCCACAAAAAGAGCTCCCCTAATAGAACTGAATCCAATTCCACCAAAAGGAAAACCCAAGTAAAACTGATCAATAAAAGGGAAACGAAACTCATTAGAAATTAAAAACAGTTTCGGTCCCCATAGAGACCAGAACTTATATCCTCTTAGATCCCACGAACCTCCCATAAAAAATGGAAGTATATCCTTACCTGTACCATTATTAAATTCTCCCCACACACGAATAGCATATGACATACGATAGCTAACACGAAAATACTTCCGGAAATCGAACATTACAGTAGTAAAGTTTACATTGGAATGCTGAACATCCACAGTATTGCCGAGAGTAATATTGTATCTTTCACCGTCCAAAGGTCCAGTAGGTCCCCAGAGAGAATTATCCTTGGTAAAAGATAAAAAGTTAGATACAAGAAGTGCTTTTCTATATCGATTTAAACCGTACCAGTCTTTTTCAGAATGCCTGATGTTAACACTGGTTTCTATACGCTCAAACTTATTCAAAGGATAACTCACCGAACCAACTCCTCCGTATCTATTCTCATAAAAATATCCTTCGTAATAATTAAAGTAACGTCCTGCCAATCTGTAGAGCCCTAAAGCAAAATTTGCCCTTCTGCTGAGGTCTACCCTGGTTATAGCAAAATTGAAACTATTCCAGAACTCAGACTGTGTTTGAGCATTGTTGAAAAGAAGAAAGTAATACTGTTTGTCTCCCAGCATATCAGAGATAGCCAATTGTCCGCCACCAATAGTTCCAAAAATTGGATCCTGAATTATCTGACTCTGAGCAAAATCAAGACTAAATCTTCTCTTATATCGCATCTTACTGGAATGTGTACCACCACTAATTCTGGGAAATTTCCATACTCCTGACGGTTTTAGTAGAACATCAGCCACTTCTGTTGGAGTATTAACCAATTTTTTGATAACATTAGAAAAAAGCCGAATCTGGAAACTAAAATTTTCAAAAGACGTAAGGAGTAAATCTAGACTGTCTGTCCAGCACGGATAGAAACCACCTGTAGCAAAATGTGTTAACTGCTTCAAAGATGCTGGTTTTACTATATCGCGACCAGTAGCGTAGAGAGAATAAACCTGAGAGGGTTTTCCTTTTTCTGCCTTTCTTATTCCACGCTCTATTACCCAGATATTGGAAACCCCATCTCTATCACTTGAAAAAGCAATAAAACGCCCATCCGGTGACCAGGCAGGGAAATCATCATGATACGGCCCAAAAGTAAGATAACGGATCTGGGAAGTATTAATATTATAGAGAAAAAGATTTGTATACCCTTGTTTTCCTAAATCTGTCCTATCGGAACTGAAAACTAAAAAGTGTGCGTCTGGTGACCAATCAGGATCCTGGTCATTGTAAAAATCATCTGTGAGACGAGTAATTTTTCCGTTTTCTATATTGAGAATATATATATCCTTCTTGCCTGCCAAATCCAATCCGGCTATAGCTATTCGAGTTGCATCAGGGGACCATGCTGGTGAAAAAAGAGATGTAACGCCAGGGAATTTGTATTTCCCAATAATTTTTTTTCTGGGAATACTGAATACGAAAAGGATATCCTGCGGACCGCTTTTTGCCACAAAAGCTAATCTTCCACGTGAATCAACATCAATCCGACTTTTCTGGAGGTGAAAAGACTCAAATTCCGATGTTTTTTCTCCCTGAATAAGAACTTCAGGTTTGTCCTTTTGATAATCTACCACTGGTTTCTGATAAATACTGGAATAACCATTTCTGTTGGCAACAAAAACCACCATGGGAGTTTTTCCGACCCGATAAAAAGCAGGGAGCGTATTAAAACCTCTTTCAGTAATTCTGGTGGTTACCATGCTGGCCATGTCTTCCTTTTCCATTAATGGATAGATGGATTTCTTTAAATAATAAAACCATTTTTCATTCAATTCCCTGTAGTCTTTCCCTATTGTCATTTTCATTATTTTGGAAAAATCTTCTTCTCTCCAGACATTGTTGAGCAAATCGAGAATCTTCTCTTCACCATACTTTTCAGAAATAAACTTGATAATGGCTTGTCCTTCTTTATACATAAGAAAACTACCCAGAATTCTTGACATTTGATTAATAGGTACAAGAGTATTATTCAACACCCCATCCCTTACAACCATTTCCCCCTCGGAACTCCACCCTTCGGACCAGTATTCAGCAAGTCCTTCTGTAAACCAGAGAGGAACGCCTCTATTCTGAAAAATACGGTGGTCTTTCAAAAGACGTTCTAAATAACTTCTTTGAAAAACATGTACTAACTCGTGGCGAATTACTCTTCTAAACTGTGGAAGCGAACCATCACTTGGTACTACCACCCTTCCTTTGATAAATTCAAAAAAACCCCCAAGCCCTGGAGAAACTAAATATGGTAAGGTATTAGTTTCTTCAAAGTGAAAATGGGAACTGTAAAATACTAATGGAATTCTTTTAAGAATATTATGATTGAACCTATTTTGGAGAACGGTATAACTTTCTTCGGCAAAAGACGCACCAATCTCAGCCAGTGATTCCATTTCGGGATAAAAGTAAATATCAAAGTGCCTCGTTTTGAGAATATGCCATTTGAACCTGTGATATTGTATTTTATTTCTTCCAAAATAGTATTGCCCATGAACATTTGAACTTACAAAAAGAAAAAATAATATTAAAATTTGAGCAAATATAATTTTTAATTGTTTCATACTATTCCTCACAAATATTTAATTTAACAAAAATTTCCAGCAAATCAAGATATTTTTAATTGTTCTCTTGCCTGTGCTTGACATTAATTGAAGGAATTTTTATATTTTATTTGTTATCCTTTAATAAACTACAAATACAAGGACTCGCCATGTTAAAAAAACAGCCCCGACGTGCACTATTAGTAACGTTTATTATTCTCCCTCTTATTCTTCTAACAGGAATATCATTTAGGCTCTACAATAGCAATCTCTATGAAAAACTCAAACTTTTTAGTACCATACTTGAAAGAATCAGAGAAGACTATGTTGAAAAAAAATCGCCGGAGGACCTAATAGAGCATGCAATCAAAGGCGTGGTCTCCGATCTTGATCCTCACACAGCCTATCTCACTGCAGAGCAATTCAAGAAATGGAACCAGAGCTATGAAGGGTATTCGGGAATCGGAATTACATTTGATATTATAAAAAACAAAATCACTATCATGTCTGTTATCAATGGCGGGCCTTCATATAAAATTGGCCTTTTACCCGGCGATCGCATCATTGCCATAAATGGTAAATCTGCAATCGGTATAAAACGGGACGAGGTTCCTCTTAAACTCATGGGGAAAAAGGGTACTAAAGTAAAAGTAACCATTGAACGAGAAGGATGGACTCAACCAAAAGAATTTGTTATTACCAGAGGCGAAGTACATTTGAAAAGTATTCCCTACGCTTTTATGCTTAAATCTGGAGTAGGATATATCGACATAGTGCGTTTTTCCTCTACTACGGGCGATGAATTAGAAAAAATCCTACGAAGATTAGAGTCTAAAAATTTAAAATATTTGATCATAGATCTAAGGAATAATGGAGGCGGTTACTTAGACGCAGCTGTTAAAGTGGTAGACAAATTTTTGCCTGGTGGGAAAAGAATTATTTATACGAAAGGACGAATTCCTTCTTCCTTTCGGGAATTCTTTTCCACAAACCGAGCCACTCACCCTCTGGTCCCATTAATGATTATAATTAACAGGTCATCTGCTTCTGCCTCAGAGATAGTAGCAGGAAGTCTTCAGGATTGGGATAGAGCTTTAATTCTGGGCGAAACAAGCTTTGGTAAAGGTTTAGTCCAAACTCAGTACAGGTTCAAAGATGGCTCTGCACTTTTAATGACAACCGCACGTTATTATACTCCAACCGGACGTCTTATTCAACGACCCTACAAAAACGGCGATTTTGAAAATTATTTCGCCGAAATAACAAATGACAGCTTAAGGAAAAAATGGGAAAGAAACCCTTCCAGACCATCCTATAGAACTCAAATTCTAAAAAGAAAAGTTTATGGAGGCGGAGGTATTACACCTGATATTTTTCTTAAATCAAAAAATGATACTGTTAGCTTTATCATGCGGAAAATGATAACATCTCCTAAATGTCTCTTTTTTACTTTTGTTGAATATCACATGAAATCCCATCCATGGCTGAAAAAAGATTTTAATAGTTTTCTGCAAAATTACAATCCGGGTAAAAAGACTTTACTAAATTTTTTACATTATATAAGAAAAGCAGGTTTTAAGATAACTAATCAAGAGTTTATAAAAAACGAAAGGGATATCCGGTTTCTGCTGAAACAAACAATTGCCTCAAAGATCTGGGGCGATGAAGCACGTTACAAAGTACAGATGTTAAGAGATCATGAACTACTTGAAGCACTAAAGTATCTCCCTAAAGCTGAAGAATTGCTGACAAAAGCTTACCATTATAAAAGAAGCAAGTAATAGTTTTATCTGATAGTTACGAAAATTAGTGTGGTGTCGGATGTCCTGTATTAACAGCCTGGGCAAGGAAGACTGGATCAGGTCCTACCGCGGATGAATTTAATATACCAATGTTAATGGAAGCTTAAGAAGTACGACCACAAGGGTTGTGCCACACGACAAAGATTAAATATGACAGTCACCCGTCGCGAACCACGCCATCCAAACGGCCTCCTTCGATTCACCGAAAAGAAAAAAATGGAGAATTTACGGAGTTAGTGATGGTGATATTAGCACATTAATCAAAAATCAAATCATAAGCCGCCTCGAATGATACACTGTAATAATATAAATTTCCTCTTTGGAATGATTAATTTTATAGACAATACGATATCGACCTTTGATGATTTCTC
>CAYYPT010000007.1:0-6186 GCA_964473625.1 uncultured bacterium
TACTGGCAGGGAGCTCAGAGGATATTTGTGATGCAGGGAAGCCACAGAAAACATATAAAAGTTGGATGCTGCGGTTTTGCCCGCTCGAGGCCTCAGTACTTTAAAGAATTCTCTGTAGTAGAAATTCAACAAACTTTCTATCAGCCCCCGAAACCTGAGACAGCGAAAAAGTGGCAGCAGGAAGCTCCAGATGGATTTGAATTTACCCTGAAAGCGTGGCAGCTTATAACTCACAAGCCAACCAGTCCAACATACCGAAGGCTGAGAGAAAACATATGTGATCAGAAGCTATCCAAATACGGTTTTTTCCAGCCTACGTCTGAAGTTTTTGAGGCCTGGCATCGTACGTTTGAAATAGCTCATATTTTAAAAACCAAAGTTGTTATTTTTCAATGCCCGGCAAGTTTTACACCAACCCGTTCCAACAAACAAAATATGAGAGAATTTTTCCGTACCATTAATCGGGGAAAACTCATTTTCTGCTGGGAACCACGGGGAGACTGGAAAACAGGCGAAATCAAGGAACTTTGTGAGGAATTAAATCTGGTGCATTGTGTAGATCCATTTGTTCGTGAATCTGTTTACAGTTCTATTCGTTATTATCGTCTCCATGGTATCGGAGGGTACAGATACAGGTATACAGAATCTGATCTGAAAAATCTATACTTGAAATGTCCGAAAAATACAGTAACTTATGCAATGTTCAATAATATCTCCATGTGGGAAGATGCACATCGATTCATAAATGAACAATGGTAAAATATACATAGGTACATCCGGATGGAATTACAAACACTGGAGTAACGGTGTTTTTTATCCTCCGGGTCTGAATCAGAAAGAATGGCTCGGTTATTACAGTAAGATTTTTAATACTGTAGAAATCAACAACACATTTTATCGTTTGCCTTCAAGAGCTGTGTTCGAGAAATGGCGTGATTCCGTCCCAGATGGGTTCCGATTTATTGTGAAGGCAAACAGATTTATTACTCATATAAAGCGGTTAAAAGATCCCGAAATTTCGGTGAAGAATTTTCTTCTTAATGTAGGTGGTCTTGGAGAAAAATTAGGTCCTATTTTGTTTCAACTGCCGCCGTCGTGGAATGTAAATATAGAGCGGCTAGAAAATTTTCTGAGCTATTTAACCTCACAGAAAATTATACCGGGTCTAAAAACAGCTTTTGAGTTGAGAAATAGCTCCTGGGCTATAAACGAAATATTTGATCTATTAAAAACCTATAACACGGCTCTATGTTTTGCAGATTGGCCTGGTTTGACCATTGAAAAGCCGGTAACCAGTGATTTTGTTTATCTCAGGCGCCACGGGCCCAAGGATCTTTACAGTTCAGATTATTCAGAAAAAAAACTGAGAAGAGATGGAGCCTATATTAGTTCCTGGCTGAAGGAAGGTAAAAATGTATATGTCTATTTCAATAATGACTGGGGCGGCTATGCTGTAAAGAATGCATTGGAATTGTTAAAGATAATCAAGGGTTGACAATTTAAGGTATATTTGATATATTGGTAAAGCTAAGTTTTTAGATAATATTTTTTATTATAGGGGGTTTTAGTGATAGTTTTTTTAAGCTTAGGTTCAAATATTGGAAATCGGGAAAACTATTTAAAAAAAGCTATCACAGCTATTGCAAGTTTAGAGAAAAACAGTGTTGTAGAAATTTCTTCCGTTTATGAAACAGAACCCTGGGGCAACAAAAATCAGGCAATGTTTCTCAATCAAGTAATAGCCGTAGAGAGCGAGTTAGGACCTCTGGAATTCTTGAATATTTGCAAAAAGATCGAAAAGAACCTGGGACGCGCTGGGGGAGGAGAAAGTTGGGGTCCCAGAACAATAGATATTGATATTTTATTATACGGCAACAAAGTCATCAACGAAAAGGCTATTCGTGTGCCACATCCTATGATTTGTGACCGTAGATTTGTTCTGGTTCCATTAGCAGAGATTGCGCCCACGGTTTTTATTCCTGGATTGGGAAAAACTGTCCGAGAGGCTTTGTCAGAGTGTCCCGATACCGGAGAAGTAAAACTTTACGAAAAATCAAAGAGAATTATGTCTGAAGGAGGACCCTTAGAGTGAAAGGGCTCTACTATATTGCTATAGAAGGTGTTATTGGTGTAGGCAAAACAAGTCTCGCAAATTTGTTGGCTGAAAAGATAAATGCTAAACTTATCCTGGAACAACCGGACAATAATCCTTATCTTAAAGATTTTTATCGTGACCCCAAACGGTATGCTTTTCAAACGCAGCTCTTCTTTTTGCTGAGCCGTTATCGCCAGCTCTTGAATTTGCCTCAGCAGGATCTTTTCCACAAATATTTAGTAGCCGATTATCTTTTTGCCAAGGATAAGATATTCGCGTTTTTGAATCTGGAACGTCGTGATCTTGTTCTTTATGAACGTGTGGCAACTCTCATGGAAGAGGAATTACCCAAACCTGATTTAGTGATTTATCTCCAAGCGACGACAGAAAGACTCATTGCCAATATCAAAAAAAGAAAAATAGAATATGAAAAGAACATTTCTTCAGAGTATATTAAAAAGTTAAATGATGCTTACAACGATTTTTTTTTCAGATATACTGAAACCCCTCTTCTTGTTATTAACACTTCCGAGATCGACTTCGTTCATAACGAAGACGATTTAAATGATCTCCTTAAACAAATTTTGAATCCTCCACTAGGTATGAAGTATTATGTACCAAGAACTAAAGAAAGATAAAGGGATAAAAATGTTTTTTAGATTTCTATTTTTTATCACGGTTGCTTACCTGGGCTATCGTTTTTTGAAAACCTTCTGGAAGAAAACACCTCCTAAGGAAGAGATTGGCGGGAAGCAAAAAAGCAAACCCCTCGATTTTAAGAACGAGGATGTAGAAGATGCTCATTTTGAAGATATTAAAGATAATGAGCGGTGATTTTGGATGAATATTTACCTCAGGATTTTACGATACGTTAAGCCGTATTGGGCCCATTTAGTTGGATCTATTGTTTGTGTGCTTTTCTTTGTTATTTTTTCCAGTATCTCCCTTTTTTCTGTCATGCCCTTTCTTTCCACTATTTTTGGTGTTCAAACTAAAACGGAAACAACAGTTACTTCAACAGTAGGAAAAACAGTACAGTCTATGCCGAAAGTTGCAAGCCCGGCCAGACTTAATGTCAAAAAGAAAATTTATGAGATTTTTCTCGGAAAAGATTGGGAACATAATCGATGGAAGTCGCTTCACCGACTCTGTGTTATGTTAGTGGTAATTATATTTTTGAAAAGTGTGTTTGGTTATTTCCAGGCTTATCTGATGGCTTACGTAGAGCAGGGCGTTATTAAGGATTTGAGGGATGATATTTACAAACATATCAATGATCTTTCCCTCAGTTACTTCGATCGGACCCGTACAGGACAACTTATTTCCAGAATTACCAACGATGTTACTTTAATAAACGGTGGGGTTTCAGCAAGTTTTTTCACCCTGACAAAAAATCCTCTGCTTATTATTGCTTCTCTGGGAATTGCTTTTTTCATTTCCTGGCAGTTAACACTGATTGCTTTTGTAATCCTTCCTTTCAGTCTTATTGTTATTTCCTGGGTTGGGCTTAAATTGAGGAAACGCAGCACTGTTTCACAGCAGCGGATGGCGGATGTTACTTCTGTGCTTCAGGAAACAATTTCTGGGACTCGAGTAGTAAAAGCTTTTGGAATGGAAAAGTTTGAAATTAAGAAATTCTCAGGAGAAACGTATCGCTATTTCAAGACACTTCTCAAGCTAACCCGTACCAGGAACTTAGCTTCTCCTCTTACAGAATTTTTGGGAACAACAGTTGGCGTAGGAATTCTCTGGTTCGGTGGCCAGCAGGTTCTTAGAGGAAACGTTCTTGCTCCTGAAGAATTCATAATGTTTCTATTCGTTATTTTTTCGATTATGCAGCCTGTTAAAGAAATTTCTACTGTAAACAATAGAATACAGGAAGCGATAGCTGCAGGGAAAAGAATTTTTGGACTTATTGATACTGAACCCGAAATCAAAGAGGCCCCTGATCCAATTCCTCTTAAAGAGTTTCGTGATAGTATAGTTTATAAAAACGTTTCCTTCAGTTATGATGGATATAAAAAGGTACTGGAGAATATTAGTTTTAAAGTACATAAAGGAGAGATATTGGCTATAGTAGGGCCCAGTGGTGCTGGGAAATCTACTATTGTGGATTTGCTTCCTCGTTTTTACGATCCACAGGAAGGGAGTATTGAAATAGATGGTGTTGATCTAAAAAAAGCTAAAATCAAAGACATTCGTGCTTTGATGGGAATTGTAACCCAGGAAACAATTCTTTTCAATGATACTATCCGTAACAATATTGCTTATGGATTGACCGATGTGCCTATCGAGAAGGTAATAGAGGTAGCAAAGGTTGCAAATGCGCATACATTTATTGAAAAAATGGAGAATGGATACAATACTCTCATTGGTGAACGGGGGGTAAAACTATCCGGGGGAGAACGTCAAAGATTAGCCATAGCAAGAGCACTGCTGAAAGACCCGCCTATTTTGATTCTTGATGAAGCTACTTCCTCTCTGGATACAGAATCAGAGTTATTAGTACAGGAAGCTATAGAACGGTTAATGGAAAACAGAACATCATTTGTTATTGCTCACAGACTTTCTACAATTCTTAATGCAGACAAAATCATTGTCCTGGATGGTGGGAAAATTGTTGAACAGGGAACTCATAAAGAACTTCTGCGCCGTGGCGGGCTTTACAAACGATTATACGACATGCAGTTTAGGGACATTCAAAATGCGTAAAAAGGAAAGAGGATGAACCATGGTCAGATCTATCGTAAAAACTGATAAAGCCCCTGAGGCAATAGGACCTTACAGTCAGGGAGTTATTGCTGAGTCGAGCCGACTGGTCTTTACAGCCGGGCAGATTCCACTTGATCCAAAAACAGGTTATTCTGTAAAGAGAGACATTGAAATTCAAACAAAACAGGTGATAGAAAATTTGAAAGGGGTTCTGGAAGCTGCGGGAACCGGGCTTGATAGAGTTATCAAGACAACTGTATTTTTAAAAAATATGGATGATTTTCCCAGGATGAATCGTGTTTATGAAAAATATTTTGGAGAGAGTCTCCCTGCCAGATCAACCGTGGAGGTCAGCAAACTTCCCAAAGATGTTCTGATTGAAATGGAATGTGTAGCGGCGGTTTAACCAGAGTTGGTTCAAGTTTGTAACTTGAACCGTGATGTTTTGAACAAAAATAAACAAGTGGTTTAGTTACAAATTTGAACCAACAAAGGGATGACATGTTTTTAGGAGGGCGAATTAAATGAAAAGCAAGACTGTTAATAATTTAATTTTTTGGGTCCTGGTTGTCTTTTTCTTTGTCCCAATACCTCTTAGATTAAATGCCCAACGAATTATAAAAAGGGTTAAGAATTATATTCTAATTGATACTGATATTGGATTGGGTGAGGTGGGAAATAAAATGGAAATTAAAAGAAAAGATAATATGAATACAATAGTTATTGGAATTGCTCGGATCGTAAAATTTGTGGATGGGAAAACAGCAGCGGAAATTCTAAATGAAAAAAAGGGATTTGTAATTTCTGTTGGGGATTTTGTAGGAAACCAAGAGACAGTAGATAAAATAGTTACGAAAAATACTGGCAAACTCAAGACAGAAAAACCTGGTGAATTGTCTACAGAGCGGAGGCCACAAGGAGAAAGTCCGGTTTTACTAAAAAATGATGTTCTTATAGTCAGAACCGAAGGAACTTCTTTTTTGGGTTCAGGTATCACAGAGGATTATGCAAAGACTCTTGCAATAAACGATGCTAAAAGAACCGCGTTGGAACAGGCAGGAACCTATCTTGAATCACATACTGAAATTTTAAATTACACTTTGGTTAAAGATGAGATCATCACTTACACGGCAGGCTTATTGAAGGTAACCCTCTTAAATGAAAAGCGTATGCTGGTAAATGGTATGTTTACCTTTAAAGTTGAAATTGAAGCTACGATTGATATAAAGTTTTTGGATAAAAGAATAGCAGAAATTAGAAGCGACCGTGATTTAAGAAAACAACTTGAAGCTGAAAGAGAAAGGAACAAACGTCTTGAAGCACGTATTGCAGAGTTACAGTCTTCCAGTAGTACAGTCACAAAATCTGATGTGAAAGAA
>CAYYPT010000007.1:6286-32755 GCA_964473625.1 uncultured bacterium
TTTGCCTATTACGGTCGCGGGCTTGCTTACGAACAGACAAAACAAATTAGAAATGCAGTTGATGATTATAATAAATATTTGGAGCTGCGGGGCAATAAAGATGGTCTTGCTTATGAAGTGAGACAGTCGATACGAAAATATGGGTATACGCCAAAATATTGAAAGGGGAAAACCTATTGGGAAAATAACAATAGCAAATTTGAACCAGCAAACAGGAGGAGCATGAGCCCCTACTGGGATATTGAAACCTCAGAGATAAAAATATTAAGAACAGACTTATGAAATCTAAAAAGTGGATCTTTCTTTTTTGTATTTTTATATTTTTGAGTACCTCTTCTCTTTTTGCCAGTGCAGAAGGAGATACAACAGGGACTTCAGTTCCTGAAAAATCACCTATGGGTGCCCTTTTAAGATCTGCTTTGGTTCCAGGCTGGGGTCAGTGGTATAATGGGGCAAAGTTGAAATCTATTCTGGTTTTTGGAGGAGGAATGGCACTTATTGGAGCTGCTGTAATCCAGAATCAACGGGCTGTAAAGAGTTCTATTCCGGAAGAAAGAGAATTTTACCAGAATGATCGTGATCGTTTTATCTGGTATTTTTTAGGAGCTTATATTTTGAATCTCCTTGATGCATATGTGGATGCCAGTCTTTCTAATTTTGATACTGGACCTGATCTGTCAATACATTCTCCAATGTCTGATGGGAAAGGGATAATAATAGCCATTTGTTGGAGGTTTTGAGTATTTGAAGAGAAAAAAATGAATAAGAGAAAATTTAAACTGCCTGAGGAATGGCTTAAACAGGCCGGCTATGACCTGGATACTGCAAAGGCAATGTTTGAGACAGGAAGGTATATTTATACCGTTTTCATGTGTCATTTATGTATCGAAAAAGTATTGAAGGGAGTTTACGCCAAAAACTTTCAAAAAAACCCATCTAAAACACATGATTTGAATTATCTTTGTGAGGAGATGGGTTTGGTACTACCAGGAAAATTCCAGCATTTTTTGGATAGATTAAACGATCTAAGTGTTCCAGTCCGCTACCCTGATGAGCTTGAAAGGCTCTTAAAAAATTACAAGAAAAATAAGACAGAAAAAGTATTAAGAGAAACAGAGGAGCTGTTCACATGGATAAAAAAGAAATTTTAAAAGTTGGGCATACTCTACAAAAGTTATTCCAGCAAAGGAAAATTTGTGTGGATAAGATAGTGGTTTTTGGTTCATATGCGAGAGGTAAAGAAAGGGAAAATAGTGATATTGATATAATAGTTGTTTCTGAGAATTTTAGAGAGAAAGATATATTTGAAAGAGTGAAACTCACAAGTGGAATCCACAGAGAGTTGGTTAAGCGACTTAAAAAGCCTGTGGATATTATGTACTATTCCGATATAGAATGGGATAGTAGTTCTTCTTTGATCATTAATGCTGCCAAAGAAGAGGGAAGAGTTATCTCTGGTTGAAGGATATCATAAAAGAAATTTATACGACCGAACGTTTCAGGATTAAAAATGTTTAAACCAAATTTTAGATATACGAATAAAATTGTACGTTCCCTCACAAACATCTCTGCTGCAAGAGAAATAATTCTTAATTCACCTTTAATTCCTAAATGGGAAGTTTCTTTGAGGCGTGAAGCAATAATACGCAGTGCTCATTCATCAACAAGCATAGAGGGAAACAGATTATCACTAGAACAAGTTAGCGAATTAGCCAAGGGAAGAGATATAATGGCTATCAGAAAAGATAAACAGGAAGTATTAAACTATCTGAATGTATTAAACAATATTGACAGGTTTACCAAAGGAACTTCTATCTCCGAAAATGACATTCTAAATATTCATCGGATGCTAACAAAGGGTACATTAGATAACCCTAATGATTGTGGAGTTTATCGTAACCGCTATGTTGTAGTTGGTAACAGGTTTACTGGAGAAGTTTTTTTTAGGCCGCCTCCAAATAAAGATGTACCAGGTTTGATTAAAGATTTAACTGAATGGGTTAATTCAGAAGAAGCAAATGAACTTGAACCAGTAATTGAAGCAGGAATAGTTCATTATGAATTTGTGAGAATCCATCCTTTTATTGATGGAAATGGCAGAACATCACGGGTGTTGGCAACTCTTATTCTATATCAACGAGGTTTTGATGCTAAACGATTTTTCTGCCTTGATGATTACTACGATTCTGATAGACAGGCTTATTATAGAGCATTGCAAAGTGTTAACCAGAACACGCTTGATATTACCAATTGGCTTGAATATTTTGTAGAGGGAGTAGAAGTAAGTATTAAGGCAGTAAAACAGAGAGTACTAAGACTCAGTAGCGAGAGGTTAAGGAAGGCCAAAAGTGGACAGATTGCTTTAACAGAAAGGCAGATGAGGATTGTAGAGTTTATAAATCAAAATGGTAAGATAACAAATCGAGATGTAAGAGAAATGTTTAAACTTTCTGATGAAGGAGCATTAAAAGAGATTAAAAAACTTTTGAGATCGGAAGTTATTAAAAGCCAAGGAAAAGGAAGGAGTTCACATTACATACTTAAATAAGGTTGGCGATTTGGTTGGCGATTTGGTTGGCGATTTAAATCTTATGAGATTTTGTAAAAAGAATTATGAGTTCATTCTAATTGATAAGAAACCGATAGAATTAGTATTCTATAATTGTGAGGGGAAAACAAATGACACGCGATGAAGCATTGAAATTGGTTAACGAGAAGGTTTCTAACAAAAATCTTCGTAAACACATGTTGGCAACAGAAGCTGTGATGAAACGTCTTGCTCGACATTTTGGCAAGGACGAAGAGTTGTGGGGCCTGGCAGGTCTGCTTCACGATCTGGATTACGATCAAACAAAAGATGACTTTCCGAGGCATGGACTTGTCACCGCGGAAATGCTCTCGAATACAGATGTTCCTGAGGAAGTAATTTATGCGATTAAGAGTCATCCTGGACACTTTCCAAGAAAAAGCCTTTTAGATAAAGCACTATATGCTGCTGACCCAATAACAGGTTTAATTGTAGCCGCAGCTCTTATGCATCCTACAAAAAAATTAAAGAACGTAGATGTGGATTTTGTTCTGCATCGTTTTAAGGAAAAGAGATTTGCTGCTGGCGCAAATCGAGACCAGATTAGAAGCTGTGAAGAGTTTGGAGTTTCCCTGAGAGATTTCATTTCCCTTGCCCTGGAAGCCATGCAAGGAATTGATGAAGCATTGGGGTTATAATTTGAAGAGTCCGTTACTATTTTTTATTTTCTTTCCTCCTCTTTTTGTCTTGGGAGAAGAAAAACCTTCTATGGATTTGCAAAAATTCCGGACAGAGGAGACTTTAGTATCCCAGAAAGATTCGTGGTTTGGAAAAGACAAGGCCAAACATTTTTTGGCAAGTTTTCTGATTACAGGTGCAGTAAGCTGGGTATGCAATCATCGTTATAATTATGATGAGGAAGAAAGCATAAAACTTGGGATGACTTTTTCGTTTTCCATTGGGATAGCTAAAGAGTGTAGAGACAGATATTCTTCTTCTGGAATGTTTAGCTGGAAAGATTTAGCAGTTGATTTCCTGGGTGTGTGCTTTGGGGCATTAGTGTTAGGAAGGTGGTAACAGGTATAATGGATAAGTTCTACGAAGCTGTTGGTGCAATCCACTTGCACTCAACTTTTTCTGATGGTTCTCTTCCTATCCCTGAAATCGCAGAAATTGCCGGGGAAAAGGGCCTTGATTATTTAATGTTTAGTGATCATAACACTCTTGAGCCAAAAAGGCAAGGATTGGAAAGATGGTACGGAAAGGTCTTGGTCCTGATCGGCTGTGAGATTAATGACCCCGATGACAGAAACCATTATCTTGCATTTCGCATTGATCGGGAAATTGAGAAAGGTATCAGTGCAAAAGATTACGTCAGGCAGGTCAAGGAGATGGGAGGATTTGGAGTTATAGCTCATCCCGCAGAAAAGAGAAATTTCTCGGAGGCTTATCCTCCCTATCCATGGACAGCATGGGATGTGGATGAGTTTGATGGGATCGAAATATGGAATCAGCTTTCTGAGTGGATGGAAGGAATTACCAAAGGGAATATCCTATGGAGGATTATTCATCCTCTACGATCAATCAGGTTTCCAGTGTGGGAAACCCTGGAACGCTGGGACAGATTCAACAGCGAAAGACGGGTGGTGGGAATAGGTGGAATTGATGTTCATGCTTATCGCATAAAGCTACTGGGATTTATCCCAATGGAAATCTATCCTTACAAAGTACAGTTTAAATCTATCCGAACTCATCTTCTCACGAGGAAACCTCTACTGCAGGGAGAGACTACCCTGCCATTTAAGGAAGCTGAGAAGGAAGTCTTTGACGCTCTGTCCAATGGCAGATGTTTTGTATCAAACTACAGAGGAGGAGATGGAAAAGGGTTTAGATTTCTGGCAGAGCAAAATGGACAAGAATTCCCCATGGGTAGCCGTACACACAGTAACAGTAACATAGAAGGATTGTTGTTCAGGGTGGAATCACCTCTTAGCGGAGACATTCGTTTGCTTCGAGACGGCCGGATAATAAAACGGCTCAAAGGAAGAATGTTAACCTATCAGGCAGAAAAAAAAGGCGTTTATCGGGTAGAAATATTTCGGAAAAAACGAGGATGGATTTATTCTAATCCTATTGTTGTTGTGTAGGAGCATATTCATGAAAATATTCAAAGCTACCGTCGAGATAATATGTGGTGAATATAGTTTCTTGGATACTTGGTTATTTGTTTGTAAGAATTTTCCTGAAGCAATGAAAATGGCAGAGGAACAGGCTGGTAAAGAAAATTCGGTGTATCCAGAAGAGACATTCTATAAACTATTATCAGTTGACGAATTGAACTATATAGATAATTATGAAATAAATTATCGGCTAACAAGTAGGCGGTGATGTATATCATGTATTGGGGAAATTAAAATGATTGACAAACCAAAAGAAGCATGCGGTGTGATAGGTGTTTATGGATATCCAGAAGCAGCGATGATGACCTATCTTGGCCTCTATGCTTTGCAGCACCGTGGTCAGGAAGGAGCTGGCATCGTTTCTTCTGATGGAGAAAAGATCTACAGGCACGTTGGACAGGGGTTGGTTAACGATGTTTTTTCCAGCCCGGATATTATAAAAAAACTAAAGGGGCAATTGGCTATTGGACACAACCGCTATTCTACTACAGGGGCGGACCAAAAAATCAATGTGCAGCCTATTTTAGTCAATTCAAAGGAGGGCCCTTTAGCTTTGGGACACAATGGAAATCTTGTTAATTCCAGAGCTTTAAGAGATATGCTTCAGAAAAGTGGCGCGCTTTTTCAGACAACAACTGACAGTGAGGTCATTGTTCATCTTATTGCTCATTCTAAAGAGCCAGATATTGTGTCAAGTGTTAAAGATGCATTAAATAAGGTCAGAGGAGCATATTCCCTTGTTATTTTGACAAAAGATAAACTTATAGCAGCAAGAGACCCAAGTGGTTTCCGTCCCTTATCATTTGGTTATTTAGACAAAGGATATGTAGTTGCTTCTGAAACTTGCGCTATGGATCTTATAGGCGCAGAATATATTAGAGACGTAAACCCTGGTGAACTTTTGATTATTGATGAAAATGGTATTCGTTCTGAATCCCTGAATGGTAATAACGAACATGCCCATTGCATATTTGAATTTATCTATTTTTCCCGCCCGGATAGTCGAGTTTTTGGTGAATATGTGGATAAAACTCGAAGGAAATTGGGAAAAAGATTGGCTGAAGAGCATCCAGCAGATGCTGATATCGTTATTGCCGTACCTGACTCAAGCAACACTGCTGCTCTGGGATATGCCCATCAACTGGGAATTCCGTTTGAATTGGGGTTAATCCGAAATCACTACATCGGCAGGACATTTATTCAACCTCAGCAGAAAATACGTCATTTTAATGTCAAAGTAAAATTTAATCCAGTAGGAGGCGTTCTGAAAGGAAAACGTGTTGTGGTTGTTGAGGATTCCATTGTCCGGGGGACAACACTCAAAATTCTTACCCAGGTCATTCGTAAAGCAGGAGCCAAAGAAGTGCATGTGCGGGTGAGTTCTCCACCAATTCGTCATCCTTGCTATTACGGCATGGATTTTCCTACCCGTAAAGAACTCATTGCATCATCAATGTCAGTGGAAGAAATTAGAAAACATCTGGGGGTTGACAGTCTTGGATACCTCTCAATGAAAGGTCTTCTCAGTGCAGTACCAAGAGAAGGCCGTGGATACTGCACCGCCTGTTTTGGCGGGCCGTATCCTGTTCCTGTAGAAGAGATTTTTGAAAAAGCTCAGTACGAGAATCCTTTTCAGGAGATATTTTGAAAAAAAGTTTGAAAATTTTTGATAGTTTTTTTCTCCTTCGCCCAACATTGTTTTATCCCGTCTGGACGTTCTTTTTAACAGGATACTGGGGTGGTATGAAATTTAGTAGACACAGCAGTAACTTTACCCATCCAGCAGGAATGTTCTGGATTGTAATAAGTAGTCTTACACTCTTAATGGGAGGAGCTTTCATACTCAACCAGACTCAAGACAGAGAAACAGACAAAACAAATGGAAAGTTATTTCTTCTGGCCAATGGTATCGTATCAGTTAAAAAAGCTTACATAGAAGCGCTTTTGCTTACAGCAGTGGGTTTGGCTTTTAGTTTTTGGGTGGATCTAAAAATTGGTCTGGGTTTTCTGATTTTGTTTGTTTTATCGGGATTATTGTATAATTATCCTCCTACACTGTGGAAAAACCGTCCTATTATGGGACTTGTTGCCAATAGTATAGGCGGATTTTTGATCTATTCACTGGGCTGGATAACAGGAGACGGTAACGGAGGCCTTCTGTTTCATGGAGTCGGTTACACGCTGGCTGGAGGGGCAGTCTTCCTCAATACAACAGTTCCAGATATGGATGGTGATAGGAAAACAGGTAAGATAACGTTTAGCGTTCGGTACGGTGTTAAAAAAACGGTATTTTGGGCTTTAATGCTGGAAATCAGTGCTTTGGATTTAGCTTTTTTATCCAGAGATTGGCTTCTATTCATTCCTGGCATTGTTGTTCTTCCTCTTTTCTTTTTGAGTGCGGTTAAACACACTGCAGCCGATGCCGTCCGGACAACAAAGTTTTCAGTCCTTGCTCTTGCCACTGCTGTTTGTATTATTTTCCCATGGTATCTGGTACCTGTTTTTTCCATTTTCTTTTTTTCTAAGTTCTATTATAAGAAACGGTTTGATTTTGATTATCCCAATTTTAAAGCTTCGTAAAATTTTATTCCAAATGTAAACTAAATTGATAAAACTTTTAAAGGAGCTTTTAGTTTTATGTCAGGAGAATTTATTTTTATTGATAATGACAGATGCGATTTTTGTGGTACTTGTGTAGGTGTTTGCCCTGCAGATGCCATAGAGCTAAAGGAGACATCTATAACTGTTGATAACAAACAGTGCACACTCTGCCGTTTTTGTGTTGATGTATGTCCACTGGGTGTACCGGAGGTGGTGAAATGAAAGACAGATACGATGTTATTGTGGTGGGTGCTGGACCTGGAGGTTCGTGGGCAGCTAAACATGCTGCTGAGCAGGGAGTTTCTGTTTTGCTCCTCGAAAAAGACAGCGAAGTTGGGACGCCTGTAAGATGTGCCGAAGGTGTTTCTGAATCTGATCTTAGACGTTTTGTTGATATTAAAGATTACTGGATTGCTCAGGTTGTTAAAGGCGCTCGTCTTGTTGCTCCAGATGGAACAGTAGTAGAATCTTATCCTGATGAAGTAGGGGTTATTCTCCACAGGAAAGTATTTGATTTTGACCTTGCCCTCATGGCTTCTCAGGCAGGTGCAGAAGTCGTAACCAAAGCTTATGTCAATGGCCTTCTTTTTGAGCATGGAACTGTTGCTGGAGTAAAATTGAATTACATGGGGGAAGAACTTCAAATTCGCAGTTCTGTGGTAATTGGTGCTGATGGTGTTGAATCCAGAGTAGGTCGGTGGGCAGGTCTTAAAACCTGGGTATTCCCAAAAGAAATGGCTTCCTGTGCTCAGATGACATTGACCAATATCGAAATAGATCCTGATATTGTAGAATTCTATTTCGGGAGAGAAATAGCACCCGGCGGTTATCTATGGATATTCCCAAAAGGGGCCCGTACAGCCAACGTAGGACTGGGGATTTCAGGAGAAATTTCTGAGAAAAAAACACCATTTTCCTATCTTGAAAAATTTATTGAGAAAAAATTCCCAAACGCTTCAAAACTCCGCATAATGGCCGGGGGTGTTCCTGTCGTGTCGACATTAAAGCAAATTGTCAGCAACGGTTTAATGTTGGTGGGTGATGCTGCTCGTCAGGCAAATCCTGTTACTGGAGGGGGAATTACCAGCGCTATGGAAGCTGGAAGCATAGCCGGGAGAGTGGCTGGTCAAGCTGTACTTGCAGGGGATACTTCTTTGAAAAGACTCTCTGCTTATTCCAGAGAGTGGCATGAGACTTCAGGGAAGAAGAATGAGATTTCGTATAAGATCAAAAAAGTAGTGAATCGTCTCTCTGATAAGGATTTCAACAGAATAGCAAAAATTCTCCTGAAGCTTCCACCAGAGAAAAGAACCATGTTCAAAATATTTAAAGCAGCTCTTCTCAAACATCCGAAGTTAATTCTTGAGGCTGCCAAGGTGTTTGTGTAAGATGGTAAATTAAAGGAGAAACTTTGTGAGTGGAGAAAATCGTATCCTGACTCTGTCAAATTTATTCAGCCTTATTAGAGCTTTTTTACTGTTGCCAATTCTCATAAGCCTTTCCAATGAGGATAGGATATGGGCCGTAATCTGGATGATTCTGGCCTTTATTACCGATTTTCTTGACGGTTATTTAGCACGACGCTGGAATCAACGCTCAAATTTTGGTCGCATAATTGACCCCTTAGCAGACAAGATTGTTGTTCTGGGAATTTCTTTTTTTATGGTAATTTCCCATAAATATGATTTTCCTCCCTGGTTTTTGATTTTTATCCTTACCCGTGAGTTTATTATGATGGTTTGCAGTCTTATCGTAATACGCAAGAAAAATGTAGTGATGGAATCCAATAGACCTGGCAAAAATTCTGCTATTGCTGTTGGGCTTACTGTGTTTCTTTTTGCAATGAAACTAGAACCTTATGCATGGATTGTTCTCTGGTGTGCACTTGGGATGACACTTTATTCTTCAGGGGTCTATTTTTCATTGTTTTTAAAGCAAATAAGAAAAGTTTCTTCATAAGAGATTTGAGAGGATCAAGAGTGGAAAAAATTTTAAAATGGCAACAAGGATTGGAAAAAACCCGAAGCGGAATATTAGGACGAATCTCCAGGGTTTTCAAGGGAAAGGAACAAATCAGTGATTCTCTTATAGAAGATATAGAAGAGATACTCATCGAAAGTGATGTAGGAGTAGAAACCACTCAGTATATAATCGAAAGCTTGAAACAACTGATTCCAGAACAAAGTGGTAGAATTGAAGATAAAGTACGGATTCTTCTAAAAAAAGAAATTCTTGAAATAATCAGGGGAACACAAAATAGTGCAACTCCAGAGCAACTGGTAAAACCCTATGTTATCCTTGTAGTGGGTGTCAATGGTACGGGTAAAACCACAACAATCGGTAAAATGGCCCATATCTTCCGGAGAGAAAATAAAAAAGTACTTCTTGCCGGGGCAGATACTTTTCGTGCTGCTGCTGGTGAGCAGTTAGAAGCATGGGGAAAACGGATAGGTGTAGATGTTGTAAAACAGTCTATAGGTGCCGACCCTGCTTCAGTGGCCTACGACGCTCTTGATGCTGCTCTGGCCAGAGGAGTAGACATTTTGATTGTTGATACTGCTGGGCGGCTTCACACAAAAATTAATTTGATGGAAGAATTAAAAAAAATAAAACGAGTCCTATCAAAACGTTTAGAATTAGCTCCCCATGAGGTTTTACTGGTTCTGGATGCAACTACTGGCCAGAATGGTCTTAGCCAGGCTAAAATTTTTACTCAGGATATTGGTGTAACAGGGATTGTTTTGACAAAATTAGATGGAACAGCCCGTGGTGGAATTATCGTTTCCATTATTCAAACACTTGGAATTCCTGTAAAATGGGTAGGAATGGGAGAAAAATTGGATGATCTTGTTCCGTTTGATCCAGAAGCTTTTGTAGAGGGAATGTTGGGGAAAAAATAAATAAGGAACTAAACTTTGGCAAAAATGTCAAAGTTACTCCATAGCAATAAATTCGAAATTGTAATATCCAAATTCTAAACAAATTCAAATATCGAATAACGGAACCCCAAAAATAGGATTGTGGGCATTTGAATTTAGAACTTTGGATTTGTTTAGAATTTAGGATTTCGTGCTTAAAATTTTGCCCAGTATATTTATGCTGGGCGTGGAAGGGGGCTATATAAATTTGCCATTAATTTTAATTCTCTCTATGCTTCGGCTATCCTCCAGAGGATGGGCAAGTAAAAAGGCGATATCTCTCCTCCTCCTGGATTAGGATTCGTTGAAGAGAACTCCATTGCCATGAGCTTTAGCTCGTGGCAATGAATGAATCTGGAAATGAGATGGGCTTTAGCCCAGCACCTGACAAAATAACCGTGCCATTATTCCCCGCAGAGGATCTGCCTCTGCGCAGGCTAACCCGTACAAAATACTCTGCATCTGAACGTTGATGGACAAAAGATTCTTCGTCACGCTGATAAATCAGCGTTCCTCAGAAAGACACTTCCCTGATTCTTCCAGAAACAGATGTAAAGAGGTACTGAAGCAAAAAAACAAATGGGAAGGGTGACTTTGCCTTTTTGCGTTTCCCTCTCGTTCCCAAACTCCTGTTTGGGAACGAGAATTGTAAAATAATGATGATTTTACATTTTTACCAAAGTTTAGTAAGGAAAAGCGATAAATTTTGCAAATGAACTGAAAAACTGTTGAATTTTGATAATGATCACCGTTCAGCAGAGCAGGAGACGGAGACAGAGTCTGCAAACCGAAGGGCATTGGGTTTGTCTACTTCTACAGTGGCTCTCTGGACTTTTTTATCTTCCATCACAATTTTAAGTACGTGGCTTGCCAGCCTATCAAGTAAATAAAAACGGGATTTTTCAACCTCCTCGACAATCCTATTCTTTACGGCTTTATAATTTATAGTATCGTGTATATTGTCGGACTCAGCAACCTTACTTCCATCAAATTCTATCTCCACGTTAATAATTACATCCTGAACTTTTCTCCGCTCCCAGTGTTTAACACCTATAATTGTTCGCAATCTAAGATTCTTAATTCTAATTATCATTGCTTTCTCCTACTCAAGATGTTCTCCTCCATCGACAAAAATAACTTCTCCAGTAATAAACTCATTTTCAATAAGAAAACGTACAGCCGAAACCACAACATCTGGATCTCCCGTTCTTTGCAGTGGAATCCGGCTGCCCATTTTTTCAAAATCTTCTTTCCTCTGTTCTGAAGAAGGAAGAATCAAACCAGGTGACACACCGTTAACACGAATCTTTGGACCAAGCTCTTTTGCAGCCATCAGGGTAAATTCATAGAGAGTTTTTTTTGTTAAAGTATAAACAAAATATTCAACAAGAGTCTTAGAAATTTTTGTGTCAAGAATGTTTATAATATGGCCCTTGCTGGAGTGTTGAGCAAAGTCGCGAGAAAGGAAAAAGGGCGTTTTAAGATTGATGTTAAAATGACGATCGAAAAGTTCCTCATCTGTATTCATCAATCGTGCACGCTGAAAAATAGAGACATTATTAATTAAGAGATTACAATCAGGGAATTTTTCAAATACAAATGAAATCAGAGAAAAGACCTCATCCATCTTATTAAAATCAGCACGAAAAAGATGACAAAGAACCCCTTTCCCCTCTATCTCTCCAGCTGTTTTTTCAGCCTCATTGGGAGAAGAGCTGTAATGAAGAGCAATATTAAATCCGTCATCTGCTAAAGCCAGAGCAATCGCCCGGCCAATTCTCTTGGCACCTCCTGTTACCAGAGCAGTTCCTTTCATAATAAACTCCGATACGTTCTGTTATTTATAATCTTATATCTCTGGTATGCGCAAACAATATAACGTAAGAAAATAATTTATACAAGAACAAATTTCTACCCTTAATAAAACACTTGCTATTTTTACCAAATTTATTTAACGTAACGCTGTTATAGCTAAAGTAAAACATCCCCTTGATTTTTTAAGGAGGAAAAAACCATGGGAAAAAGATTTTATTTTGTAACAATATTTCTGCTGCTGTTTGCTACCGGTGCATTCGCTCTATCAAAAGAAAAACCTTCAAGCCCAATAGAACGGCAAAAAGCATTCGAGCAACAGAAAAAAATGCAGGAAATATCTCTGTTTAAGAACCTTTATTTCAGAAGTGTTGGCCCACTGGTGATGAGTGGACGTGTAGTGGATGTAGAGCCATCCCCAAAAGATCCATACACATTTTATGTAGCCTATGCCACAGGCGGCTTATGGAAAACAGTAAATAACGGACTTCGTTTCAAATCAATATTTGAAGGACAAAATGCAGTAACAATTGGTGATTTTGCCATTGATCCCAACAATCCAGACATAATATGGGTAGGAACAGGCGAACAAAATTCAAGCCGCAGTTCTTACGCAGGCACAGGTATCTATAAAACAATAGACGGAGGCAAAACATGGAAATGTATGGGATTGGAAGATACTCATCATATCGGAAGAGTACTAATCGATCCTAAAAATTCTAATATTGTCTTTGTTGCTGCTCTCGGTCATCTCTACACAGAAAACAAAGAGCGAGGAATCTACCGAACAAAAGATGGTGGAAAAACCTGGGAAAAAGTCCTGTATATTAATTCCAGAACGGGTTTTGTTGACATTGTGATTAACCCAAAGAATCCTAAGGTTCTCTATGCTGCCTCATGGGAAAAGGACCGAAAAGCGTGGAATTTTGTAGAAGGAGGAGAAGGCAGTGGAATTTACAAAAGTAGTGACGGAGGAACTACATGGGTTCGACTGAGTGGGGGCTTTCCGCACGGAAAATATGTAGGACGGATAGGTCTTGCTCTCTATGATAAAAATCCTGACATTGTTTATGCACTTGTGGACAATCAATCACCGCGGCCAGAAAAAGATCAGGAAGATGATGCACCAATTACACCGCGAAAATTACTGAAAATGTCAAGGGAGGATATTCTTTCCTTAACCAACGATGAACTGGGCAATTTCATCCGCAGCATCGGACTTCACCATGACTACACTCCTGAAATTATCAGAGAAATGCTTGCCGAGAAAGAAATATCTCCAGAAGACCTAATAACGTTTATCAGAAAAAATAATCCTCATGCTTTTGATCCCACCATAATCGGACCAGAAATATACAGGAGTGATGACGCCGGAAAGACCTGGCGAAAAATGAACAAAACTTACATCGATAATTTCTACAGCACGTATGGATACTACTTCGGTCAAATCCGAGTTGCACCTGACGATGAGAACCGGATATATATCCTGGGAATCCCCCTCCTTACTTCAAAAGACGGAGGCAGACATTTTGAGTGGATAGGTGGGAAAAACGTTCATGTTGATCACCATGCACTCTGGCTGGATCCTCGCTTTCCTGACCACATGATTGACGGCAATGACGGAGGTCTTAATCTTACCTATGACGGGGGTAAAAGCTGGTGGAAGTTGAACACTCTTCCAGTTGGTCAATTTTACTCAGTGAATGTAGACATGGCAAAGCCGTACAATATCTACGGAGGAATGCAGGATAATGGAGTGTACAAAGGCTCAAGTGAATCTAAGCCTCTGAAAACTGCTCCATGGAAACCAATCGGCGGTGGAGACGGGATGCAGGTTCAAATCGATCCGAATGATTTTACTGTCTATACTGGTTCACAATTTGGATACTACTTCAGACTGGACCAAAAAACCAACAAAAGAAAAAGTATCACTCCGCTTCCTCATCTTTTTGACTCTCCTCTCCGCTATAACTGGGAAACGCCTATTTTGCTTTCTCCTCACAGCTCTAATGTACTTTATTTTGGCACCAATCGGCTATTTCGCTCTTTAGATCGTGGCGATACCTGGCAGGCTATAAGCCCAGATTTAACCTCAAACCCAAAAGTGGCGGGTGATGTACCGTATGGAACTATTACAACCATCTCTGAATCACCATTATCATTTGGCCTGATTTACATCGGCACTGACGATGGAAAAATACACGTTACAATGGATGGAGGAGTCACATGGAAAGAAATTGATAAAAACCTTCCAAAAGGGTTATGGTGCAGCCGGGTTATTGCTTCAAGATATCAAAAAGGTACTGCATACGTCAGTCTCAACGGGTATCGCAATGATGATTTTCGAGCTTATCTTTACCGTACAAGAAATTATGGCAGGACCTGGGAATCTATAAGCTCAAACCTGCCTGATGAATCAATCAATGTGGTGCGTGAAGATCCAATTAATCCGCACATACTCTATGTGGGTACTGACATGGGTGTCTTTGTAAGCATTGATGATGCCAGGCACTGGGAGATTTTGCAATCTGGCATTCCTATTGTTCCTGTCCACGATCTTGTGATCCACCCCAGGGACCGCGATCTGGTAGTTGGAACGCATGGCCGAAGCATTTACGTTATGCATGTCATGCCTATCCAGGAACTTACCCCCAGAGTTATGGCTGAGAAAGTCCACCTGTTTGAAATTAAAAACATTAGAGATCAGAAATACAGGGAACGAAAACCTCGTTCATGGTCGTATCCATCCGATACTCCTACTGTAAACATATACTACTGGCTTGCAGAGAATGGAAAAGTAGACTTTACTGTAAAAGATAAAAACGGGAATATTGTTAAGCGTTTCAATGACAGAGGTAATAGAGGAATTAATACCTATAAGTGGGATATGAAACTCGACCGCGATGTGGTCCTTGCCCTTCGCAAAAAGAATGCAGAGGAAAAGCTTGCCCTTATAGAGAAAAAACTCACAGAAGCAAAAAAAGCAGAGAAATCAGCCAGCGATATCGAAAAACTAATAATAGCTAAAAAAAGAGCACTTCGCAAAGTAGAATCAATTCAAAAAATAATTGACGAAAAGAAAAAATATAGGGATCTACCTGAAAAAGAAAAAAAGCTCACGCCGGTATATGTCTCAGAAGGTGAATATAAAATTAAGATTCAATTCGGAACAGAAAGCGATTCTACCACTCTCAGAGTTCTTCCTGCTAAGAAATATAGCTTCGGGAAAAAAGAAAGAGAAAAAAGAAATAAAGAATGGAAAGAAAAAAGGAAGATCAAAAAACTTTTGGAAGATTATAAAAGTACAAAGTCTTATTAAAACACAGTGAGAGACCTTTAACTCGAATTAACGGGTAAGGAATCAATTTATAGCCATTCTCGGTCATCTAAGATAGAATGTGGTTTTTCGTAGAGAACGCTGCTTATCCGTTAATTCGGGTTTAATTATGCAGGGTAAACTTATTTCCTAAAACCCTTCCTATCTCTTCTTTCGCTTCTTCAACAGTAAAAACGTCTGTCCTAACAGAAAACCCCTGTTTTCGTAGATTCTGCATAAATTGACATACTTGAGGAAGAACCAGCCCAGCGTCTTCAAGTATAGCTTTATTCTGGAACAATTCTACTTTAGATCCATCGAATTGGAGTTTTCCTTTTTTTAGAACCACAACTCTTGAAGCTAACCTAGCCACAAGATCCATGTTGTGGGAAACGAAAATTATTGTCCTTCCTTGCCGATGATACCGTTTGAGAATTTCTTCTACTCTGGCAGCCGCGTTCTGATCGAGCCCCACTGTAGGTTCATCAAGTATCAGTACTTCTGGCTCCATGGCTAAAACACCGGCAATGGCCACCCTACGTTTTTCTCCTCCACTGAGCTGAAAAGGAGAAAGTTTTGAAAATTTTTGGAAATCAAAATCCACTAATTTCAGTGAACTGCGAATTCTATGTTCCACTAACTTTTCCGAAAGACCAAGGTTTCTGGGGCCAAAAGCTATATCATCATACACCGTGTCCTCAAAAAGCTGAATTTCAGGAAACTGGAACACCAGACCTATTCTTTTTCTCACCCACCCCAGATCAGATTGAGGCCCAAAAATATCTCTGGAGTCAACTAAAACTCTCCCTTCTGTAGGCTTGAGAAGACCGTTAAAATGCTGAATTAAAGTGGTCTTGCCTGAGCCTGTTGCACCTACAATTGCGAGTATTTCCTGAGGATGCACTTCCAGTGAAATTCCAGAAAGAGCCTTACGAACAGGAGAAAAAGGAGATTGATAAATATAAGTTAAATTTTCAAGTTGAAGTAACATTCTAATTCCATGTTAACTGGGACACCAACCCCTATTTGATAAAGTTTCTCTATATTCTGAAAAACAGTTTCCGGAGCTTTGTCAAAAACTATTTTTCCACGGTTCATTACGACCAATCGATCGCAGATCAGAGCCTCTTCTGGATATTGTGTTACTAGTAGAATACCGATCTTTCTTGTTTTTACTTCTTTTTCCAGAAAATCTAAAATTTCCTCTCTTCCCTGTGGGTCTAAAAGAGATGTGGGTTCATCCAGAATCAAATACCTGGGTTCCATTACCCAGACCGAGGCCAGAGCCAATCTCTGTCGTTCTCCTCCAGAGAGCAAATGAGGTGGAGTATTTCTGTATTCTTCAAGATGAAAATGGTAAATAGCTTCCTCAACACGTTTTTTCATTTCCTCTGTCGGGATTCCAAGATTCTCTAGACCAAAGGCAATTTCTCTAACTACTGTCGTTGTTACAATCTGATTGTCGGGATTCTGGAATACCATTCCAACTCTACGGCGTATCTCGTATAGCATCTCTGTGTTTTTGAGAGATATACCATCTACAAGCACTTCACCAAATAACGGCTTTAAAAGCCCGTTAAGACATCGGACAAAGGTAGTTTTACCTGAACCATTGGCTCCCATCAGAGCAACCTTTTCACCTGGAGAGAGATTAAAAGAAACACCCCGAAGAGCAAACGTGGATTTATCTCCGGGGTATCTAAATTTCAAATTTTTTACCTGAATCATGAGGAATGAACCATATTTTTTAAACAACTAACAATACGTTCGGTTGCGCCTAAATTTTCCTGTACAAACCTGGCAGCCATTTTCCCTTTTTCATCAACAAATTTTTGGTCTTTCAAAAATGACGAAAAGAGGTTGTATAGTTCGTCTGAATTATTTACAACAAATCCCACACCTCGCTTTTTGAGAAGACCGGCCTCGTAGGAATTTTTATGTTTGGGCCCAAAAATAACAACTTTGCCCAGCGCTGCTGGTTCAAGTACACTGTGAACACCAGGACCAAACCCACCTCCCACAAAACTTACCTCTCCCAGTGCATAAAGACTGGCTAATATACCCACTTTATCTACAATTAGTACTTCACTACTTTCTACTTTGTTTGTTCCCACTTTAGAAAACCGATTAGAACGAACACCTATTTTAGAAAGTTGCTGTTCAATCTGAAATAAATGTTCTTCTGTGGGTTCATGGGGAACCAGAACAATCCAGACCTCAATGCCATTACTATAAAGTTTTGAGAGAGCTTCAAAGAGAACTTCTTCATCTGAAGGCCATGTACTTCCCAGTACAAAACATTTTCTATTACCTTTGAGTTTTCTCAACGGAGACACAATTTCCTCTGCTTGTTTTGCTCTTGCAACCACTTGATCATAGCGAGTATCTCCAACAACTTCTATTCTTCCTTTTCCAAGATTATATTTCCTGCAGAAAATCTTAGCTTCCTGAGAAACTGTTAGAATAAGATCAAAAACGCTGTAAACAGATCTATCAAACTGAAGTAGAGAAAAAAACTTATAATAAGAAACAGGATGAGCAGAACAATTAATCAAAACGGCAGGAATGTTGTGTTTTTTCAACTGCCATAAATGATTGGGCCAGAGATCATGACGAACTACAATAGCCACGTCCGGTTGAACCACAGAGAGAAACTGTTCTGCTCCCCTTATAGAATCAAACGGCAGATAACAAAGACAGTCAGCTTCTTTGTACCCCTGGACATGGTCAAAGGCAGATGGTGAAAAAAAACTCACAACAACGCTTCCATCAGGAAACTTTCTTTTTAACTCTTTAACAAGGGGTTTTGCCTGTTCAAATTCTCCCATAGAACTGCTATGTATCCAGAACCTCGGACCTTTTTTGGGTAATCGGGACATCTCTCGTTCCAGATTACTAAAAAGATTTTTCCGTCCTTCAATACCTCTTCTAACTTTAGCATTGGCTAACGCTGCTAGCGAAAAACCAGCATACAGAAAAGGAACTCCTATAATATTGTACAGATAACGCCAGAATGAATCCATTTTTATTCCCTTCTCAGAAGTTCTTCAGCAGCCTGAATAACATCGACGCTGCGGATATCTTTCATACACTTAAAATGATTGTGAGGGCATTTATCTGTTCCATGATATGAACATGGCCGGCATGGAACCGAAGCTTCTACAACTATTGAAGACGTCCGGAATGGCATAAAACCAAAATGACGCGTTGTGGAGCCAAAAATAGCAACCACTTTTTTCCCAAGCGCAGCCGCTATATGCATAACGCCTGTATCGTTTGTTATTAAAATATCCGATTCTTTAAGCACTGCGGCTGTTTGCTGTAATGAAAGTTTCCCGGCAAAATTCAGCGGGGCGGGGTCCATTTCTTGTGCCACTTTTCTACAAACTTCCAGATCTTTTTGTCCGCCAACAAGCACTATTTGATTCCTATTCTTTCCAAAATAACTTCCCACCTCGGCAAATCTCTCTGGAAACCACCTTTTTGTTGCTCTGCCAGCTCCAGGGGCAAGAACAATAATTCTTCTCTTTCTCCCGTTTTTCGCCTTCTGGAGAAGCAAGGGAATAGACTGTCTTGCTTTCTCATCTACTTTGAGCTCAAGTCCCAGACCATCATCTTTAAGTCCCAGAGAAAAAACTGAGTTAAGAAATCTAAGAGGCACAGGTTCAATTTCTTTGTATATATTTTTCCGAAAATGGACCAGAAGAAATCGCTTAAACCTCTGAGGCCCGTGAATAATCCTTCTCTTTGCTCCTGAAAAAAAACAAAAAAAAATACTTCGCAAATTTACCTGAAGATCAATAACGCAATCATACCTCTTTTCCCTCAGTTTTCGACTTAACCGGATCATTTCATAAAAACCATCTTCAGGAGACAGTGACCATATCATGTTAATATTTCTATTAGTTGATAAAAGTGTTCTATAAGATTTCTTAACCAAAAAATCGATTTCAGCCTGGGGAAACTTTTTTTTAAAAATTCTTACCAAAGGCGTGGTTAAAAGAACATCACCAATGGCACTAAGTCTTATAACTAAAATTCGTTCCAATTTTCCCTGCCTGAACTACCACAGTTTAATCGTTAATATTAAGCTTCTTTTTAAACCATTCAATTGTTACCATAAGTCCCTGCTCAAGATTTACTTTAGGCTCCCATCCTAACAATTCTTTTGCCTTTCTGATATCTGGCTGTCTGATTTTTGGATCGTTAACTGGCAAAGGACGATAGACGATTTTACTTTTGCTCTTTGCCAGACGGATGACTGCCTCGGCCAATTCCATAATTGATCGCTCATCAGGGTTACCAATATTCACTGGCTCTGTTATATCTGACATCAGAAGACGATAAATCCCTTCTATAAGATCTGAAACATAACAAAAGCTCCGCGTTTGACTTCCATCTCCAAACACAGTAATTGCTTCTCCACGAAGAGCCTGTGGTATAAATGTGGGAATGGCTCTACCATCCTCAGGCCTCATGCGTGGACCGTAGGTATTAAAAATCCGTACAATCCTGGTATCAACATTATGATATCTGTGATAAGCCATGGTAAGGGCTTCTGAGAATCTTTTAGCTTCATCGTATACCCCTCGAGGTCCTACCGGATTTACATTTCCCCAGTAGGATTCAGGCTGTGGATGTACCTGAGGATCACCGTAGACCTCTGAAGTAGACGCAAGAAGAAAAGTTGCGTTTTTTTCCATAGCCAGCCCTAATGCTTTGTGTGTTCCAAGCGAACCCACTTTTAACGTCTGAATAGGAAATTCTGCATAATCCAGAGGACTGGCAGGAGAAGCAAAATGAAGGACATAATCCAGAGGACCTTCCACATAAACGTAGTTTGTCACATCATATTTGATAAAAGAAAAATGTTCACTACGAAGATGAGCAATATTATCCACTGAACCTGTAATGAGATTGTCCATTGCAATGACTTCGTGCCCTTTGTTCAGCAGGTATTCACATAAATGGGAGCCTAAAAAACCTGCTCCTCCTGTAACCAGTGTTCTTGGCATTTGAATCCTCCTGCTATTTGGTAAAATTAAGAATTCAAAGCAACTTTCTCTCTAACCTGTACCCAACACCGAATCGGGATAAAAATGGATATTCTGGCGGAGGCCTTGAGAAACAACATGTTTGAGAGTATCACCTTTTGTGTACATAATCACCCCCTCAACAGAAGGGAGGCTATCAATCAAGGCTATCCCTTTTTCTGGCCCCAAGACAAAAACGCCCGTAGCATAACCGTCAGCTAAAAGTGCATTTTTAGTAACAATTGTTACACTTACACAGCCCCTTGCGGGAAACCCAGTTTTGGGATCCAGAATATGATGATACCTTTTCCCATTCTGAATAAAATAACGTTCATAATCACCAGATGTAGCGATACTTGTTTCATTAGTTTCCAGCACTGCTATAAGTTTACCTTCACCTTCTCTCGGATGTCTGATACCGATTCTCCACATTTTTCTATAAGGACGATGCCCAAATATTCTGAGATCTCCACCTGCCTCAACAATGCCGGATTTAATCCCCTCGTTCTGTAGTACTTTCACACCCTGATCAATAATATAACCCTTTGCAATACCTCCCAGATCTATCCTCATTCCGGGTTGAGTCAGCATAATCTTCCTATGGTCAAACTGAATATTACGGTAATTCACCAGAGGGAGAAGAGAGTGGATCAGCAAAATATCTGGGACATGGGCATGATCCGAATCAAAAGCCCACTGGTTCTTGATGAGACCTATTGTAATATCAAAAGCGCCGTGTGTTTTTTCTGAAACTTCTACAGAGTTTTTCATGAGTGAAAAAACTTCTGGAGAAACATTAACAGCAGTCACTCCTGATTCCTTTGAAATACGAGCAATATAGTTTGTATCTATACTACTCGATGTCATCGCTTCAATCCTTGACATTTCTTTAAAAGCTCTATCAATAGCTTTTTTGATTTTTCTCTCTGGTAATTCATAATCGTAAACTGAAATCCGAACAACAGTATCCATTAAAAAACGAACCTTTTCTATCGGCTGCTTCTTTTGAACCTTACTACACGAGATTCCTTCTAAAAAGATCAAAAAGATTGTCAGCAACAAATATTTCATTTAGTCCTTTCAAGATCCTCTGTTACAAGTTTTTCCATTGATTCTCTATAAATTGAGTGAGGAAAAGTTTTCAGAATTTCTATAGATTTTTCCGTAAAAACCACAGCTTTTTCCTGACTTTTTCTAATACCGTTTCTTTCCTTTACAAATTCTTCTATCCATCTTCTATCCTTTTCAGTTTTCCTTTTTAACCTCTGAGAAATGTCTTTTTTCCCCTTTGGAGAAATTTTTTCAAGTGCAAAAATCAAAGGAAGGGTGATTTTACCGTTATCTATATCCTGACCAACAGGTTTTCCCATGAACTCAGCAGAACCAGAGAAGTCAAGGATATCGTCACGAATCTGAAAAGCCATACCAAATGCTTCCCCGAACTGACGCAATCTTTCTTTTTCAGAAAAAGAGGCAGATATTACAAGTCCTCCCAATTCACACACAGCACCAAAGAAAACCGCCGTCTTCTGATAAATAGCTCGTAAATATTCTTCCACTGGTATATCAATATTTTTTCCTTCTAAAACCTCCCAGAGTTCTCCTTCCCCCATCTCCACAACTACTCTGGAGATAATTTCCAATATTTCTGGTCGACGAGCTTCAACCCCCAATGAAAGAACCTTAGCTAAGAGATAGTCTCCCATTAATACAGAAACACGTTCATTCCATACAGCATTAAGCGTCTTTTTACCCCGCCTTACCAAAGAATGATCCACAACATCATCGTGAAGTAAAGTTGCCAGATGAAGAAGCTCTATAAGTACTGCTATTTGAACAGTTGTAGGGCGAGGAGAATCAACAAGTCCCTGTGATAAAAAAAAGAGAGCAGGCCTTAACCATTTCCCTCTCTGTTGTTTGATGTAATAAAACAGAGGTTGAAGAAAAGCCTTCTCAGAATCAAGCTGAAGAGAATATTCTTTCTCAAATAATTCTAATTCCTTAGCAATAGACTCATACATAGCTTAAAATGTAAAAAAAAGTTTTCCAATTGTCAAACTAAATGTTAGTGGTATGAGAAAAAGAAATCAGGGTCGTAATGATACCAAACAATACTGGAACAAAAATTTTCTTATTCATTCTTCTCCCTCTAAATAATAAACAAATTTAGTTCAATTGTGATAAAAAAAAGAATATTGGAAAGATGCGTTTGTGGATTCTGGTTACAAACTAAGGAAGGAAAAATTTATTGATCAAAACGATATGCAACCGGTTGTCTTTTATTAGCTTCAGCATTAAAAGCCCATAAGATCTTTTCAATTTCCTCGGCTGAGCCCATCTGGAGAATTTTTTCTGCAATTTCTTCACATTCTTCTACAGAAACAGCTCTTACTCTTTCTTTTACTTCTGGAAGCATAAGAGGACTCATGCTGAATTCTCTCAATCCAAATCCTAAAAGCATGGGAGTATAAAGAGGATTCCCAGCCATTTCTCCACAGAGTGAAACAGGTTTACCAGCCTGATTCGCTACTCGAATAGTATTCTTAATTAGACTCAAAACAGCAGGGTTAAGCGGCTGGTAAAATTTGGCTACTCTCTCATTGTTACGGTCAACAGCCAATGTATACTGTATGAGATCATTAGTTCCTATGCTTAAATAATCTACATACTTGAGAAAATGGTCGGCCAAAATTGCTGCAGAAGGTACTTCAACCATTATTCCAATGGGAAGATTTGTATCGAATTTACTTTCTTTTCTCCTGAATTCTTCCTTAATTTCATCTATAATCTTCCGTATTTCAAAAATTTCATCTAAGCTCGAAATCATCGGGAAAAGAACTCTAACTTTTCCGAAACGAGTTGCCTTAAAAATTGCTTTTAACTGAGTTTTGAAAATATCTCGCTCCTGAAGAGAAATTCGAATAGAACGCCATCCGAGAAAAGGATTGTGCTCTTTTTCTACACCCTGAAAAGGCAAAAATTTATCTCCGCCCAGATCCAGCGTCCGTATAGTAACGATTTTGTCTTCCATAGCCTCAACAACAGTTCGGTAAATTCTGAACTGCTCACTTTCGGTAAGAAGCCTTCCTGCAAGAAGAAAAGGAAGCTCAGTTCTAAAAAGTCCGATTCCATCTGCCATATATCGAGCAGCTAAACTTATATCCGGAGCCATTGCAATATTCGCCTGAAGTGAAACTTTTACTCCATCCCTTGTAATTGCCGGAAGATCTATTATTTCGGAAAGTTGTTTTCTGTAAACATTAAATTGTTTCTGTCTCTTTTGATAACCTTTTAATACGTCATCAAGCGGGTCTATATGAACAATTCCGGTATTACCATCCACAATAACAGTATCGTTTTTTGAGACTTGTTTCATCAACTTATCAACCCCAACAACTGCGGGAATACCAAGAGAACGTGCCAGAATTGCTGCATGAGATGTCTTACCGCCAAGTTCAGTGACAAATCCTAGAATTTTTTCGGGATCAATTCTAGCAGTATCAGAAGGTGTAAGGTTGTGAGCAATCAAGATTGCTGGCTCTTCAAGAGAAAATTTTATTTCTTTCAAACTGAGAAGAATTCTAAGAATACGTATAGCTACATCTTTAATATCCTCAATTCTATCACGGAAATAATCACTTTCTACTTTGCTGAAAGATTTGGTCCACTTATTTACTCCTATCTTAAGAACATACTCAGCATTATTTTGTTTCTCCCGAATTAATTCTGGAATTTCCTTCTGGAAAAAAGGATCATTCAAAATAGAAAGATGAGCATGAAAAATTTTAGCTTCTTCATGACCAATTTCACGTTTTACTCGATTCCGGTATTTAACAAGCTGTTTAGCAACCTCTTTTATTGCACGTTCATACCGACGAACCTCTTTCTCAGTTTTTTCTTTTTTTAATGAGATAGCTACAACTTCATCCCAGGGGCTTTCTAAAATCCAGGCTTTTCCAATTGCCACCCCCTCTGAAACAGGAATCCCTTTCAGTAATGCCTTTGATAATATTTTTTTTCTGGGCAAAGGCTATCCTCGCATTTACCTAAAAAATTAAATTCCAAAATCTATCGTTGTCACAAAATTTACTGTCTCACATTTTCAGCGGATTGGAGCGTGCTGGGCTAAATAGTTTTTGCTTCTTTTTCTAACTTTTTCAATTTTGATCGCAGAAATGTTCTATGAAGTGGAGACACATGGTCAATAATAAGAATACCATCTAGATGATCGATCTCGTGCTGGAAAACACGCGCTAAGAGTCCTTCGGCATCCATCTTAACCGTTTCTCCACTCTCATTAAATCCTCTGACAGTAATCTTTTTTACTCTTAATACATCGACCCTAATGCCGGGAAGGCTCAGACATCCTTCCTCCATACTTTCTTTTTCTTCTCCTTTATATATAATTTCAGGATTGATAAGACTGATAAGCCCTTCACCAGCATCCACTACAATGATTCTTTGAGAAACACCGACCTGAGGAGCAGCCAATCCTATTCCATCATCTTTATACATAACCTCTGCCATATTTTCCACCAAAGAACGGATTTCGTCATTAACATTTTCTACAGCTTCGGCTTTCTGCCGCAAAATAGGATCGGGATAGGTTGCAATTTTTAGCATAAAACTTCCCTCTATTTTTTACTACATATCTCCTTTTCTAAGAGTTTCTTTTACCAATTTTATAGCGCAATACTCACCACACATCGAACAAACATCTTCCATATGGGGTTTACCCTCTTCACGGAATTTCTCAGCGCGTTCTGAATCTATAGCCAGCTTTATTTGATCCTTCCAATTAAGATTTTTCCTGGCCTTGGCCATTGCAATATCCCACTTCATGGCATTGGGAAGTCCTTTGGCAATATCAGCAGCATGTCCGGCAATTCTGGTAGCAATTACACCCTGCCGAACATCTTCAAGATTGGGAAGCTTCAGATGTTCTGCAGGCGTAACATAGCAGAGAAAATCAGCACCTGCTGCAGCAGCGAGGGCACCTCCAATAGCCGAGGTGATATGATCATAACCAGGTGCAACATCTGTCACAATTGGACCCAATACATAGAAAGGTGCGTTAGAACAGAGACTCTTTTCCAGTTCAATATTTGTTTGTATCTGATTCATTGGGACATGTCCTGGCCCTTCGATCATCACCTGCACGCCTTTTTTCCATGCACGTTTTGTCAACTCCCCCAGGGTAATAAGTTCTTCAATCTGAGCACGATCTGTTGCATCAGCCAAGCAGCCCGGCCTCAGACCATCTCCTAGACTCAACGTGACATCATAAGCACTGGCAATTTCCAGAACCCGATCAAAATATTCAAAAAGTGGATTTTCCTGTTTGTTGGCAATCATCCATGTTGTTAAGAAAGAACCTCCTCTACTCACAATATCCATGAGCCGTCCCTGCTTTTGCAGTCTGGTAATACTTGCCTGTGTCACACCACAATGAACAGTAAAAAAGTCTACACCTTCTGCTGCCTGTTTTTCCAGAACATCAAAAATATCATCAGGGGTCATTTTTATAAGGGCTTTTTTTGCACGGATTGTTTCAATAGCTGCTTGATATATAGGAACCGTTCCTATAACTACAGGAACTTCTCTCATAATTGTTTGTCTTATACCGGTAAGATCACCCCCGGTTGAAAGATCCATTATTGTATCTCCCCCCACCTTAACAGCAACCCTTGCCTTCTCAACTTCATAATTAACATCAAGATAATCTGTGGAAGTACCAAGATTAGCATTAACTTTGGTACGAAGCCCTTTTCCGACCCCAACTGGTTTAATATCTTTATGATTTTTATTTTTTAAAATAACTACCTCGCCGCGGGCAACACTATCCCGCAGAACCTCAACATCAATCCCTTCCTCACTGGCCACTATTTGCATTTCTTCAGTGATGCAGCCGGCTCTGGCCTCTTGCATCTGTGTCATCTGGTACACTCCAACTTACTTTTCAATAGTTCTTTGTTAAACAAAATATACAAAAAAAAAGATCCAAAATCCATTAAAAAAGATGGTATGATTTGGGGGGTACATTGACAGGAAATCACTGAAATCCGAAGGTGCCGTACATTTC
>CAYYPT010000008.1:0-17114 GCA_964473625.1 uncultured bacterium
TTAAGAATGAACATTGAGTGTCGTATTTTGAACACTTCATCTCTGTTTATATAATATTCCCTCTGCAATCTTTTAAAATTATGTAATAATAAAAACAGAAGGTTACTGTTATTTTATAGAAATATAATTCTCGCTGTATGTTCCTGGCATGAAAATTGAAGACAAGATTAATGTTCTATTGCGCTATCATAAGATCAAACAAAAGAGGCATTGATGATACACATTCTACTTGTAGATGACGATTTAAACTTCCGCAGATCATTAGTAATCGAGCTGGAACTTGAAGGTTACAGAATTACAGAGGCAGAGAATGCCACACAGGCCTTATCTTTTTTAGAGAAATGCCAATCTAAAGGCAGCTTTCCGGATGTAGTTATTACGGATGTAAGAATGCCAGAGATTGGAGGGGGAGAATTTGCTATACTGGTACATGCAAAATATCCTCAATTGCCGATTTTAGTGATTTCTGCATTTGATTTACCGGAGGGTTTAAGTGGTTATCCTTTCTTAAGAAAACCCTTCAAAATCGATGAAATGGTAGGAGCTATAAATAAAATTTGCTCGAATAAAAACAATTTAACGGAGGTGGAAAGATGAGGCATGTACTGCTGGTGGATGATGATACTAACTTCAGGCGCTCTTTGGCTATTGCTCTTGAGGCAATGGGATATCATGTTTATGAAGCAAAAAGCGGAATGGAAGCTCTTAGGTTTTTGCGGGATAACCAAAGAGCAAAAGATAAAGTGGAGGGAGTTGTGTTGGATGCACGCATGCCGGGGTTGGATGGATTCTGGCTTGCAGACCAGATATCAGAGGTGTATCCTTCGTTGAAGATTGTTATTCTTTCTGCTCATTCTTATCCTTTACAATCGGATCAGTATACGTTTCTTACAAAACCTGTGCATATTCCAGATCTTATTGAAGTTTTGGAGCAGGATGTAAGTTTAATAGAAAAAAGAGAAACAGCATAAGGCTTTCCTAAAAAATGAGGGTTCAAAGCTTTTTTTCGGGAAATGCCATAGATAGAAATTACAGTTTTAAAGAATCTTCATGGCGAGAAGAGGAAGGAACAATGTATGAAAGCGAGTCCCGTTTATACAGAAAAGCGGAGCTTTAAGCCGAAGAGAATTACTCTGAAAAAAACCAGTGAACGAGCAGATCCTGTTTTAATATTTGCCCAGCGATACCACACTTTTTTCAACTCTACCAACGATGGCATTGCTATTTTTAACCCGAACGGTGATATTTTAGATGCAAATCCCAGACTGCTTAAATTGTGCGGGTATTCTTACGATATTATAGTGTCCAAGAAACTGGGTGATATTTTTGATGAAGAGAGTTGTGAAAAATTAAAAATCCAATTTCGCCTTCTAATTGAAGGCAGAGAAAGAAAAAAACCGATAGAATGTCTGGAATCCGTTCTTATTCCCCGTTCCGGTAGGCGCCGCCCCGTAGAGATAAGTTTGAGTTTACTAGAGAACCAATATGGGTTTTCAAAAACAATTTTAGCCGTTATACGAGATCTCACAAAACGTAAGGAAATAGAGGCGCGTTTTATTCAGCGTGCAGAGGAGCTGCAAAAGGTTTTTGACGCAGTTCCCACAATTCTTGCTGTGTTTGATGGAAGAAGACGAATTAGACGGATAAATCAGGCCGGGCTCAATGTATTTCAAAAACTGGAAAAAGAAGTTATTGGAGAACGTATTGGCGACGCACTGAATTGTGTGAATCGGCATGATTCTCCAAAAGGATGCGGTTTTGGCCCACGGTGCAGGAAATGTGCAATTCGCGAGAGTATGCTGCGGTGCTTACGCACAGGTCATACAGTTCTTGGTGTAGAACAGTTGATTACCAGAGAAGGTTTTGAAAATCCAGATTTCTACTTCAAAATTAATGTTGTTCCTCTGGAAACAATGGGAAAACGCTGGGGCGTAATTTCTGTAGATGATATTACTGAGAGAAAAAAAAGAGAAAAAGAAGCTATCGAACTTCACAACAGTATTTCCCGGGCAAATCTAGAATTGAAAAAAACTCTTGAAGATCTTGCTAAAAGCCAGTCTCAGCTTCTTGAATCCCAGAAGTTAGAACAGATTGGACTTTTAGCGTCAGGCTTTGCCCACAACCTGAAAAGTCCTCTCAGCGGAATCAAAGGATATGCAGAGCTTCTCAGTATGGACCATAAGGACATGAAAGAATTGGACATGATTATCAGTGAAGTAGAGAGAATGGAATCTATTATAAACAACTTGATGTTGAAAAGTCGAAGAGATCATGAAAACAAAGAGGAAATGCTGAATTTAAACGATTTAATCAAAATAGAACTGGAATTCTTGTCTGCGAATATGTTTTTTAAACATCGGGTCAAGAAAAAAATTTATCTGGATAAAAACCTACCCTCTGTTTCAGGAGTTTATGCTCATTTCAGCCAGGCCATTGTTAACATTATTCAGAACAGTCTTGACGCCATGTATAATGTTAAAGAGAAAGTATTAACCATAAACACACGGCATGATGATCAATACATTTATATAGATATTGGTGATACAGGATGCGGGATACCAGAGGAAATTCAGGATAAAGTTTTTGAAGTTTTCTTTACAACCAAACCATTAGCCACAGAAAGAAAAGGCGAAGAACCGTTTGGTACTGGCCTGGGACTCAGCACGGCAAATTACTTTATACGACAGTATGGTGGGAAAATAAATATAGAAAGCGAGGTAGGCAAAGGAACTACTGTTACAATCCAGATTCCCCACGTACACAAGAAAAAATCTAAATCTACTCCCAGAGTACTTGTGGTAGATGATTCAGAAAGCATGATAGATATTGTTACACAAATCTGCGATTCTATGGGGATAGAAACATATGGCGCAACTGATGGGGAAAAAGCCCTGGAACTTTACCGCAAGTGGAAACCGGATGTAGTTGTTTCTGATCTCTGCATGGCGGGTTTGTCGGGGCCAGAGATGATGACAGAAATTCGCAAATTAAATCCCTCACAGCGTGTCGTTTACATGTCGGGCTATCTGGAGAATCCAGAGTTCCAGGAATGGCTGAGGAAAGAACAGGAACAACCGTATCTTTGTACAATTGTGAAAAAACCATTTTCACTGGAAAACTTTAGAGATATTTTATACAAAATGGTTTTCGACCATAAGAAGTAGAATCCTCTGTAATCTAGAAATGTAACCTGAACTATAGTGGAAGAAAAAAATATGTGATGAACAAGCAATCTTCAAAAAAAAGCAGAAAAATTGACGATCCGCTGGTTAATGCTCTTGACTCTTTTAATGCTACAGTTGCTGATCTTGGATCTTCTTACCAAAAGCTAATAGAAAGAATCCCTGAGTTGAACACTAAAATTTTTGAGAAGAACCAGCAGTTAGAGGAAAATTTCTATGAAGCTAATCGATTGAGACGATTTCTTAATGCAATCCTTAACAGTATGGCAGATGGAGTAGTTGTTATTGATACTGAAGGAAAGATAGTTCTTTTTAACAGGAGTGCTGAAAAACTTACTGGTTTCTCATGTGAAGAAGTAACTGGGAAACTATATACCAAAGTTTTTGGCAAACATGTAAGCGACAGATTTTCACCTCTCTACACTTTAACAAAAGGTATTTCCCTTCTTTCAGAAGAAAAAGAAATAGTTACAAAATCGGGGAAACATCTTCCTGTTAGATACAGCACTTCGTTGGTTACTGATAATCAGGATAGGACCCTCGGTGCAGTGGAGCTTTTCAGCGACCTAACCAGAATCAAAGAGTTAGAAAAGGAAATGCAGGTAATAAAAACTCAAGCTGCCTTGAATCAAATAGTAGGTCTTGTAGCTCATGAAATCAGGAATCCACTTGGGGGCATTCGGGGATATGTAGACCTCCTTGCAGAATCCATGGAAGAAAATGATCCCCGACGGAAGATGGTAAATCACATTGTTGAATCAATTGTTCGTCTGGACGAAATTGTTGCTAATTTTCATTTTTATACTCGCCCTGTAGAACCGCATTTTGTAGAGATGGATCTGAGAAGTTTTCTCAAGGATGTTTTGGAGTTCTTTGCACAGAAGGCACAAATAAAATCCAACTCTATTCGACTTGTATCTAATCTTGGTTCAGAAAAAGGAAGCCTTAAAGTTCGCATTGATCCTGTCCTTTTAGAACAAGCCGTGCTGGCTGTTCTGGATAACGCTGTAAAAGCAATGAAAAATGGCGGAACACTCAGAGTGGAGCTTCAAGAGGAAAAATTCCTTGGGGAAAACAGTCGAGAAAATGTGGCAATTGTTATTACAGACTCTGGAGAAGGAATGAGCAAAAAAGTTATGGAAAAACTGTTTACACCTTTCTTCACAACAAGGGAAAGAGGATTGGGTTTGGGGCTTTCTTTAGCGCAGAACTTTATTTCCCTTCATCGAGGGAATATTTTTGTTGAAAGCGAAAAGGGAATAGGATCAACAGTAACGATCGTTTTACCAAAAAAATTCAGGGAGTAACTAAACTTTTGTAATATTGTCTAAGATTTCAAAAATCTATGGAGTAATGAAAAATATGTCGGACAGAAAAATACTAGTAGTGGAAGATGATCCTATACTCCGCCAATTCATAGGGGATGTTTTGAAAAGAAAAGGATGTAATGTAACCAGTGCAGAAAATGGACTGATTGCACTTGAGGAAATTAAGAAAAAAGATTTTGATCTAATAATCAGCGACCTCAAAATGGACGGGATGGATGGTCTTGAACTTTTGAGCAAAGTGAAGGAAACATCTCCTTCTCCTGAGATGATTATTATTACTGCCTATGGTTCGGTTTCTACTGCTGTTGAAGCAATGAAAAAAGGAGCGTTCGATTATATTACAAAGCCTGTTGAATTGAAAGAACTGGATATTGTAATTGATCGTGTATTTGAACATCAGAAACTGGTGAATGAAAACAGGTATCTAAGAAAAGAATTAAATAAAAATATTATTTCCAGTGATATTATTGGGAGGAGCGCAAAGATACAGAAAATTAGGGAACTTATAGCAACTGTTGGACCACTCAATTCTACGGTACTTATTCAGGGAGAAACAGGTACGGGGAAAGAAGTTGTTGCTAATGCGATTCACAAATTGAGCCCGAGAAGCGAGAAACCGTTTGTTAAGGTTAACTGTGCTGCTCTTCCCGACACACTGCTTGAGAGCGAACTCTTTGGCCATGAGAAAGGTGCATTCACAGGCGCTGTTCAGAGAGCCAAAGGTAGATTTGAATTGGCTGATGGAGGTACACTTCTGCTTGATGAAATCGGAGAATTGGGAATTCAGGTTCAGGCGAAGTTGCTTAGAGTTCTCCAGTACCAGCAGTTTGAAAGAGTAGGCAGCAGTAAAAGCGTTCAAGTAGATGTCCGTGTAATTGCTACTACAAATAGAGATTTAAAAGAAGAAGTTAAAAAAGGTAATTTTAGAAAGGATCTTTTTTTTCGTTTGAATGTAGTTTCCATTACATTGCCTCCACTCCGGGAAAGGAAAGAGGATATTCCTTTCTTTGTTGATTATTTCCTTGCAAAATACAATTCAAAATACAAGAAGGAAAAATCTTTATCAGATAAAGCCATGGAGCGTTTAATTCAGTACGAGTGGCCTGGGAATGTAAGAGAACTGGAAAACTCTCTTGAAACCGCTGTTATTTTAAGTCACGAGAATGTCCTTACCCCTGAACATTTTCTTTTTCTGGAAAATCAGGAAAGCTTACTCGAAAAGGATGATGGGTTTGAAGAAAATATCACAATAGCCGAAGCTGAAAAAAAACTTATTTTAAAAACTTATAAAAGACTGAATTATAATAAGACTCATACAGCAAAAGCACTGGGTATTACTATTAAAACCTTGAGAACAAAGTTAAGGGAATACGGAGTTTTAGAAAATACATAATCAAACTTCAGATAAAAAATATCTATTAAATAGTTAAATTTTCACTATTAATCCCCCATTCTAAAGCAGAATGGGGATTTTTATATATATTTGTATCTAATTGGAATTTAAGGCTTTGCCGAAAAGAAAAAGCACAAAATTTACCATGGAACATGCTGGCACACTGGTTGCTTTAGAAAAAGATGAAAAAGGGGCTAGTGATAGTGATAAGGAGAAGGGTAAAGTGAAGAGAAATAAAAATTTTCAGATTCTTAACAATCATTTTAGGGTTACAAAAAACATTGGTCTACTAATGAATCTGGAGCTTCCGATTGCTGTAGAACTGGGTCGTGTTAGCATGTTGGCAAAAGACATTCTAGAACTGTGCCCCGGTGCTGTGATCAAATTGAATAAGTTTTCGGGCGAACCTGTTGACCTCTATGTGAACGGCAAAAAATTTGCCGAAGGAGAATTGGTTGTAGTTAATCATAATTTAGGGGTTCGACTTACTGCCCTGGTTGGCCCAGATGAAAAGGTTTCCTGTCTTGAATAATTGTTCTGAGGAAATAGAGCAGTTTATCAAGGATTTAGTTTTGATTGTTGAAAAAGAGGTTACAGCTTTTGAAACCCTTCGAAACGCCCTTAGTGAACAGAAATCTTTTATTTTAGAAAATGTTGAACAACGTTACATAAGACGTCTTAAGGATTTGAAAGAAATGTTGTATGTTCTTTTAAGAAAGTTCCAGAATGGACAAAGAGAGATCAGAGATTGCATAGAACTCTCGATCAAATTCATTGATCAGCATTTAGAACAGTTAATACGGGATGGAAACGAGAAAGGGCCATTCCCTCTGAGGGAAAATCTTCCTTTTTCTTCTCGTCCAAAAGTGGGTCAGGTACATTCGTATCTGACCCACACCTCTCCCTTTCAAAGGTAGAGGTAAATTTTTTCAAATATAAGGGAAATAAATGAAAAGTGTATTAATTATAGACGATGAACCAGTTATATTGGATGTACTCCAACGCATACTTTCACGGCTCGGTTTTGATACAACAGTTGCTAATTCCGGTAAAACTGCTCTAAAAATTTTTGCTCGAGAACCGTTTGATCTGGTCCTCCTTGACATCTGTATGCCGGACAGCACTGGATTTGAAATTGCAAAGTGGATTAAAGAAACAAGACCAGCCCAAAAAATTGTAGTAGTAACTGCAATAGATAAAAATACGGCGATTATTCAGTGTAATGATGAAGGTATTGACGGTGTTCTTCCCAAGCCTTTTACATTTGAAATGGTAAAATCAGTTGTAGAAAAGACTTTAAATGGCGAAAAGATTTTTAAACAGGAGGAAATAGGCTGTTATAACTGGTAGAAGAGGTTCAGGAGGTGAGTTAAAAAATGAAGCCGTTGACAATACTTTTCTTGGGAGGCTTAATCCTGTGTCTCACCAGCACAGCTATTGGCGGAAATACCTGTTCTCATAGAATAATAATAAAGATAATAAAAAGGAATGAAATTGTTCTGGGTAAATCTGGCAATGTTCTCCGGTGGGCAACTGATTATGGGACTAAAAAAATCACAGTGGGAGTTAAGCCTAAATTAAAAAAGTTGGCTGTTCAGGTTCAAGCTGTAAATTATCTTGACAAACGTACATTTAATCAGATACTTCTAACAGATGTTGATAAAGATTTTATTCCAGCTATTGTTAAGACAACAGGTCAATCTAACTTGAAATATTTTCTTTTAGATAAAAGCAACAACAGAAAGAAAGAAATTCCACAAGTTACTTATACAATTACAGATATTTTTTAATAAGGAGTTTGTTTTATGAAACCTGCACAGATTTTAATTGTTGAGGATGAAAAGATTGTCGCGCTGGAAATCCAAACAAAATTAAAAAGTCTGGGATATAATGCTTTTGATTCGGTTTCTTCCGGGGAGAAAGCCATTAAGAAAGCAGCGGAGCTGCGTCCTGACTTAATACTAATGGATATCAATTTAGAGGGAGAAATAGACGGCATAAAAGCTGCCGAAGAAATCAGAAAACGTTTTGATATTCCTGTCATATATCTTACTGCCTACGCTGAGAATGACACACTTCAGCGTGCCAAAAGAGCAGAGCCTTATGGGTACATTCTCAAGCCTTTTGAGGAAAAGGAACTTCGTACCACAATAGAAATGGCACTCTACAGAATCAACTTAGAAAATAAGTTGAGAGAACACAAAGAATGGTTGAATACTGTACTGGAAAGTATTGGTGATGGTGTAATTGTCTCGGATGAAAAAGGGAACGTGGCATTTGCAAACCCTGTTGCTGAGCTGTTAACCGGCTGGAAGCGTGAGGAAATGATAGGAGAGCCATTAAAAAAGATTTGCAATGTAGTAGACAGTAAAACAGGCGAGCCTCTCAAAATTCCTGTAATGAGCATTTTGCAAAAAGGAAAATGGGAAAAACCTGTAAACCAGCCCCTCTTAATCAGGAAGGATGGGACCAGAATATATATTGATAGCAATATTACACCTCTTCGGGACAAAGCAGAAAATATAACCGGAGCCGTGATTGTGTTCAGAGACATTACTCAGCAAAAACAAACGGAAAAGGAAATTCAGAAACGAGCAACTCAGGCAATGCTGCTTTACAAAATAGGTCAGCGGGTAAGCAGTCAATTAAGACTAAAAACTCTGTTTTCTGAAATTGTAAATGCCGTACAGGACACTTTGGGCTATTTTAGTGTAATGCTGTTTTTACCAGACAGTAAAACAAAAAAGTTTAAACTGAATGCAATTGCAGGCGGGTTTACAGAGATATTCCCAGAAAACCTATCTGTTAAGATGGACGAAGGGATGATAGGCAGGGCTGCGGCAACAGGTGAAATTCAGCTCAGCGGTGATGTGGATAAAAATCCCTATTATGTTCGTAAAGCAGGAGAGACAACAAAGTCTGAAGTTTCAATACCTATTAAAAACAATAAAAATGAGATAATAGGCATACTGGACCTGCAGAGTGACCAATTTAACGCTTTCTCTGAGATTGACTTAACTACTCTTGGAATATTGAGTACTCAAATTGCAACTGCAATAGAAAATGCCAGCCTTTACGAAAAAGCTGAAAAAGAAATAGCTGAAAGGGAAAAAGCCGAAAAAGAACTTAAAAAATCAGAGGAAAAATTCAGGCGGATAGTCACAAACATAAACGATGTTGTGTATAGTGTGGATGGTAAAACAAAGGAATTCCGATACTTAAGTCCTGCATTTGAAAAACTGCTGGGCTACACAATGGAAGACATCAAAGAGATGGGAGGTAGAAAAGCATTTCTCTCCAGAGTAATTCAGGGGAATAAATTTAAAAAACAGAACGATATACTTAACAAAATGAAAAAACAGCATCTAGCGGAAGCTCCAAATTGGGGGGCATGGTGGCGCTGTAAAGATGGATCGCTAAAATACATAGAAGATCATTCAATGCCTGTTTACAATGGTGGGAAATTCTTAGGTACCGATGGTGTACTCAGGGATATTACCGAGCGTAAAAAAACCGAGGAAAAACTTCGCGAAAGTGAAAAACTCCTAAGAGCTACTCTTGAATCCACAGCCGACGGAATTCTTGTAGTGGATGATAAAGGAAAGGTTAAAAACACAAACAAACGGTTTGTTGAAATGTGGCATATACCGGAAAAACTTCTTAAAACAGGCGACGACGAAAAACTGATTAATTACGTTAAAAGTCAACTTGAAGACCCTGAATTTTTTACATCCAGAATTAAAGAACTCTACGGAACGAAGGAAGAGAGTCTTGATTTGATCCGTTTTAAAGACGGTCGGATTTTTGAACGGTATTCTCATCCCTTAATTCGTGATGGTAAGATGGTAGGTCGTGTCTGGAGTTTCAGGGATATTACTGAGCGGAAAAAGGCCGAGGAAGAATTAAAACGGTATGCAGAAGAATTGGAAGCTGCAAGAAAAGTTCAGGAAGAAGACACAAAAAAACTTGTAAAACTTGTTGAGGAGTTAAACGAGGCCAGACAACGAGCAGAAGAAGCAGCTCGAGTAAAAAGTGAATTTTTGGCCAACATGAGTCACGAAATCCGCACACCCATGAATGGTATTATTGGCATGACAGAGCTTACCCTCGATACAGAACTAAAGCCAGTCCAGAGAGAGTATCTCAATGCAGTAAAGGCTTCCGCAGATGCACTGCTTACCATCATCAACGATATCCTTGATTTTTCAAAAATCGAATCCGGAAAACTTGAAATGGAATCAATAGATTTTGATCTCAGGGACAGTCTTGGTGATACAGTACAGACACTTGCTCTCAGAGCAGAAGAAAAAGGTCTGGAACTGGCCTACCGCGTTTTCCCTGATGTACCTGATAATTTAATAGGTGATCCACATAGAGTAAGACAAATTGTTATCAATCTGGTTAGCAATGCAATTAAATTTACACACAAAGGTGAAGTTGTGCTTAATGTGGAAAAAGAATCTGAAACAGAAGACGAAGTAACACTTCATTTTTCCGTTACTGATACGGGAATTGGTATTCCCAAAAATAAACAAAAAATGATATTTGAAGCCTTTAAGCAAGCCGATGGATCTACCACCCGCGAGTATGGCGGCACTGGGTTGGGTCTGGCAATTTCATCAAGATTAGTTGGAATGATGGGAGGTAAAATCTGGGTTGAGAGTCCTCTAAAAGAAAGAGGAACAGACCAGGGCGGACCCGGCAGTGCTTTTCATTTTACTGCACGTTTTAAACTCCAGAAGGCTCATTTAACAGAACAGGATATAGGAACTGCTATTGATATGCGCAATCTCCCTGTGTTAGTTGTTGATGACAATACAACAAACCGGCGCATACTCGAAGAAATGTTGAAAAACTGGGGTATGAATCCAAAGTTAGTGGATAACGGTGAATCAGCTCTTAATGAAATGATGCGTGCAGCAAAATCGGGAAAACCCTTTACGATTGTCCTTTTAGACGCTAACATGCCAGTAATGGATGGCTTTACTCTGGCAGAAAAAATTAAACAGAATCATGCTCTTGCAAAAGCTACAATAATGATGCTTTCATCTATGGATAGAAGCGTCGATGCCATCCGATGCCAGGAATTGGGTATTTCTACTTATCTGGTAAAGCCTATAAAACAGTCCGACCTTTTTAACGCTATTGTTACTGTTTTAGAAAAAGAGAGTAGAAAAAAAGTGAAACAGACAGAAAAGAATTTAGAGGAGAAAAAAGAGATGAGAACTTCTATGGAAAATATAACTCAGACCGAACAGAAGTCTCTCAAGATTCTTCTTGCGGAAGATAATGTCATTAACAGTAGATTGGCAGAAGCTCTTCTCCATAAAAAAGGCTGGGAGGTTGTTAGTGTATCAGACGGGAAACAAGCAATTAAGGCATTGGAATCTCAAGTGTTTGATCTTGCTCTTATGGATGTACAAATGCCAGGCATGGATGGATTTGAAGCGACAAAAGCCATTCGTGAAAAAGAAAAAGCCACAGGCACCCACATTCCAATTATTGCTATGACTGCTCATGCCATGAAGGGTGACAGAGAAAAATGTCTCGCAGCAGGCATGGATGGTTATGTATCCAAACCAATGAAAGCTGCTGAACTTTATGAAGCTATTGAAAAGTTGATGGACGGGAAAGCAAAAAATGCTTCTTCCTCTCAACCCCCAGTTGATCTTTCCAGTGCAATGCAAACAGTTGACGATGATAAGGAGTTGTTAAAAGAATTGGTAGAGGAATTTTTAGAGATGTTTCCAAAACAGCTTGATGAAATAAAAAAACTTATTGAAAATAACAATGCAGAAGAATTGGTCCAGAAGGCGCATAGTTTTAAAGGGGCAGTAGGCCATTTTGGGGCCACTGCGGCTTATGATCTGGCTTACAAACTGGAGAGTATGGCGAGAGAATCTCGTTTAGATGGAGCAATTGAAATCTTTAATAAATTGAAGGAAGAAATGAGAAAAGTAAAAGCTTTTTTCTCGGATTCTAACTGGGAAGAAAAATTATAAATTGAACTTTACTTGGAGATAATTAATGAAAGTCCTGATTGCAGAAGATGATCCGATCTCACGGCGACTGCTCGAAGCTTCACTAACAAAATGGGGATTTGATGTTATAGTCGCCCGTGACGGTAACGAAGCATGGCAGGTACTTCGGAAAAACGAACCACCTCCATTGGCTCTTCTTGACTGGATGATGCCAGGTCTGGACGGGGTGGAGGTATGCAGAAGAATTCGGGCAAAGAAAAACGCGCCTTATGTTTATGTTATTATTCTTACTGCTAAAGGGCGCAAGGAAGATATTGTTGACGGTCTCGATGCAGGGGCCGATGATTATGTAACAAAACCTTTTAGTGCAAAAGAGCTACATGCCCGTGTCAAAGTCGGAGAGCGCGTAGTGACTCTGGAGCGTAAACTGGCAGAGAATGTAAAAAAACTTAAACAGCTTGACAAACTAAAGAGCGACTTTCTCTCTACTGTTTCTCATGAACTTCGCACACCAATTGCAATAATGCGGGAAGGAGTTTCTCTCTGTTTAGACGGTGTAGCAGGCGAGCTTACAGATATGCAGAGAGAATTCCTCACCGATACACTGGAAAACATTGACCGTTTAACCCGTTTGGTAACCGACCTGCTTGATATTTCAAAAATTGAAGCAGGCAAAGTAACATTGAGAAAGAGTTCAATAGATGTGTGTGAAATAGCGAAAAGAGTAAAGAAAAGTTTTGAACAAAAAGCCAGAGAAAAAAATATCAAGATAGAATTATCTCTTCCGGAAAGTCCGATAAAACTCTTTGCAGATGGGGATAAAGTTACACAGATATTTAACAATCTGGTAAGCAATGCACTGCGGTACACTGAAAAGGGAAAGATTACGATTACAGCGAAGAACAAAAAAGAGGTGGTCGAATGCTGTGTTTCCGATACTGGAGTAGGGATTGCCAAAGAAAATATACCAAAGCTGTTTTCAAAGTTTGAACAATTTGGAAGAGTTGAGGGCCCTGGTTATAAAGGTACAGGTTTGGGGCTTGCTATTGTCAAGGGACTGGTGGAAAAGCATGGAGGAAAAGTCTGGGTTAAATCTGAGTTGGGTAAAGGAAGCTCTTTCTGGTTTACTCTGAAAAAGGTACCGTTTCCCAGAATTCTTGTTGTTGACGATGAACAGAATACCGTTGAAATTGTTAAAAGATTTCTCAGTGTTGGTGATTACAGATTCATAGAAGCCTACGACGGCAAAGGAGCAATCGAAAAAGCAATAAATGAGAATCCATCTCTTATTGTTTTAGATATGATGCTCCCAGAAATGGACGGCTACGAAGTAATTAAAGAGTTAAAAAAGAATGAAACAACACATAATATTCCCATTCTAATCCTCAGCGCATTTACAGTGGATAGAGAACGGCTTGATAATGACGGGAATTCAAACAAAAATATTCCTGTGATGGGAAAGCCTATTAAACCGGAAGAACTGCTGAATAACGTACAGGACATGTTGAGTACATAGGAAAATTTTGACATAGCAATTTGATTACCTCAACTGGAGGAATAAAATGAATGAGAAAAGAAAAATTCTCATAGTAGAAGATGAGATTGGTTTTGCCAAAATGGTTAAAATGAGATTGGAATCAGCTGGTTACGAAGTTTCCATAGCAGGAGACACTTATAGTGGGACTCAAGAAATCATCAGGGGCAATTATGATCTCATTGTGCTCGACCTAATGATGCCCGCAGGTGGAGGTTTTTCTCTATTGGAAAGGATAAGAAGAATTCCTTCTAAAGCCATGATCCCTGTTGTAATTCTTACCGGCAGACAAATTGATGAAGAATTGAAAAGACAAGCAGAGATCTACGATGTTGCCGCTGTATTCACAAAACCTTATGAGAGCACTGAATTTGTCAATACAATTAAGTCTCTGGTACCTCTTGTCTCAGAAGAAAATGTAGAGGTATAAAAAATTTATCCAATCAATGAATACTTTTTGCATCTTAAGGGGCAAGAAAGATGAAAGATTTTACCAAAAAACGGATTCTGATTGTGGAAGACAATCCCACTTTTCAGAAGATGCTCAAATTGCGTTTAGAATCAAACGGATATAATGTCATTGCAGTATCTGATGGGCTGGAAGGATTAAACACGGCAAGAAAGGAAAGACCGGATCTTATTATTCTGGATCTTATGCTTCCAGGAATGAATGGCCACCAGATAGCCCGGTTGCTTAAATTTGACAACAGATTTCGGAATATCCCAATTATTATGCTGACATCAAGAGACCTCGATGAAGATGCTTCTCTGGCAAAACAGTGTGGTGCCGACGCTTTCATTGTGAAAACTACAAGGGCAGCTATTTTATTGGATGTAATAAGGAAACTGCTAGGACAGGAGGAAGAAGTGGCAGCTTAAGTATTAATGCTCGCCTTGTCTAATATTTAGGGAGACATATCATGAACTTGATTTTGACAGGTGTTTTATTTGGCTGTTTCTACTGGATTCTTGAATCTGTAAGGGATGTTCTTGTATTTGAAAGAGGTTCTCTTCTGGAACGATTATTTTCTCCGGATCCAATGTCTTTCTGGACTCGTTTCTTAGTTGTGTGCATTATTATTCTGTACAGTGTTTACATTTACTCACTACAAGAAAAAACGAAAAATAAACCTGGGAAAGAGACACGAGGATTTCTTGATAGCAGAGGAATAATATGGTCAGGGATTGGTTTTGGGGTACTCTACTGGGTTATAGAAGCTTTCAGAGACGCAGTTATATTTCATCAAGGTAATGTGATTGAAGAAATATTTTCGCCAAATTCTATCAGATTCTGGATGAGAATTCTTCCAGTGGCTATAATCGTATTATTTAGTATTTACACTATCGATCTCATAAACCAATATAAAAAAGAAACTGAAAAAGTTAAATCCTCCCTAAAAGAAAAGGAAGTCCTTCTCAGAGAAATACATCACAGAGTCAAAAACAATCTACAGGTTATCTCAAGCCTTCTCAGTCTTCAATCGCAATATGTTAAAGATAAAGATGCACTCCAAATGTTCAAAGAAACTCAGGATCGTGTTTACTCCATGGCTCTTGCTCATGAAAAGTTATATCAGTCCGAAAATCTGGCAGAAATCAACTGTAGGGATTACATCAAAAGATTAGCAGATGGTCTTTATCACTCGTACGGAGTGAGTCCAAAAGACATTGAACTGGAAATGGATGTTAAAAACATTTCTCTGAATATCGATCGAGCAATCCCCTGTGGTCTGGTTATCAATGAGCTTATATCCAACGCTTTAAAACATGCGTTCCCTTCTCACTGGAGCGAAAAGAAAAAAATAAAAATTTCAGTGAACCAGAAAAAAAATGGGAAGATTATACTAATTGTTAAAGATAACGGGATCGGTATTCCAAAAGAATTAGATTTTCGTAAAACAAAATCATTGGGTTTACAATTGGTAATAGCATTGGCAGAAGAACAACTTGGGGGTAAGATAATACTAAACAGGAAAGAAGGAACAGAGTTCCGCATTAGTTTAATGGGAGAGGTGTCTTGATGAAAGTTCTTGTTGCAGAAGACGATCCAATTTCTCGCCAGCTGGTTAGAGATTCACTGATAAAATGGGGATACGAAGTTACTGTTGTAAATGACGGCAACGAAGCATGGAAAATTCTACAACACGGGGAATCTCCTCAACTTGTTCTCCTTGACTGGATGATGCCTGGTATGGATGGGGTAGAGGTTTGTAAGAAAGTGCGGGCAAAAAAGAATGGTTCCTACGTTTATATCATTCTTCTTACTGCTAAAGGGCGGAAAGAAGATGTTGTTGATGGATTTGATGCAGGCGCTGACGATTATGTAACAAAACCATTTAATGCAAAAGAACTGCGCGCAAGAGTTAAAGTCGGCGAACGTGTAGTAACCCTTGAGCAAAGTCTGGCTAAAAATATAAAAAAACTAAAAGAAACCTTGGCGCAGGTAAAGCAACTCCACGGGCTTCTACCCATTTGTGTCTACTGCAAAAGAATCAGGGACGACAAGAACTACTGGCAGCAAGTAGAAAAATACATTGCAGAACATTCTGAAGTTCAATTTAGTCATAGCGTATGTCCTGAATGTTATGCAAAGTATGTAAAACCACAGCTCAAGAAGGTGAAAAAACAGAAAATACACCTTGAAGTACCAGAATTAGCAAGGTGATTTCAACCGCATTGGCTACTATTCCAAGATCGTTCCAGAGATAAACGAAGTGGTCTCTGGGACGATTTCTCTGTTAGAAACTGAACTTTGGCAAAACATAAAAGCTTAGTTACTGATAAACAGCCCCACGGCTATCAGTAAAGGTGTAGCGATTGTGATAATTACGTTTAGCCCCATATAAGGCACTAATTTCTTTAGATTCAGATAATAACGAAGAACACCTATAAAAGTCGGTACAGCAATTATCATTGTGGATAGAGCAATCAGACTGAGCTGGGGTAAAAGATCAAAATGAAAGCTGACAATTATTAAGAGATAAGTCAGAAAAATGAAGATTCCATAGATGATTACACTGTTCTTAGCACCAAAAATAATTGGCAAGTTTTTTCTGCCAGCTCTTTTATCGGCTTCTACGTCTGGAAATTGATTTATCAACAGAAGATTATTAACAAGAAAGAAAGGAATCATAGAAGCAGCAAGAGCTATCCAGGAGTAGGTGCCTGTAAGCACAAAATTTGTCCCCATAACCATGAGCGGTCCGAAGCCGAATCCTGGAGCAATCAGACATAACCATGGATTATGGGTTATCCAGGGGGTGTAAAAAAACACGAGTAGAAGACCCAGAAGACCCAGAGGAAGAAGTGCAAAACCCCTGACTGTCAGAAAGTAGATACCGATTAGGCCTGTAATACCAAACGTTATTATTCCCGTTAACAAGGCCCAATGTGCTTTGTCAGGGCTGGCGGGTAAGGTACCGCTTCCACCGCTAAAAGGAGTAGGCTTTGTCCTAAGATCTAATCCACTTTTAAAGTCAAAATACTCATTCAACGCATTAACACTGATGTGAGCCGCAAGTGCCCCTCCAAGTGCAAGTATAAAATAAAAAACATTGATTCGCCCGGATGTCCAGAAAGCAGTCCCTAACCCTAGTAAAACACACGCCGGTGTGAGAAGCAAAAAAGGAAGACGCATAGGTCCTGTTATGTTTTTTAGTTTGTTCATTTTTTAGATTGAACTCATTTTTTCAATAA